>NZ_JAGYGS010000059.1:0-20079 GCF_018991185.1 Lactiplantibacillus sp. 7.2.4 | reverse complement strand
TAAACAGGTTCTAAGTAGATGGCCTAAGTAATCCGCCAAGTGCTCGTGGGCAAAAATGTGGGCGCTAGTTTCGGCTTGCTCGTTATAGTTGGTATTCGTGTTGACGTCATACACAAACTTTTGGTGATTTTGATCTTCCACCCATTCAACAGCAGCGACGTCTAGGCCGTTAGCGTGTAGAAAGCGCTCATAATCAGCCTGTTGTTGGCTACTTAACGGGTCAATGATTTTAAACTTAGATTCAGCTGTGTTTGGCAGTTGGCATTCATCTGCTGGACAAAGCTCGAACCCTTGGCTGGAATCAATTGAGACGGTGTAAAGAAACTTTTGACCAATAAATTCTGATCGTCGAATCCGACCATCGATGGGGCGAATATATTCTTGGAGTAGTGTAATGCCATCTACTGGCTCCTCAAAATCAGCGCTAGCGACGTATTTCTCGAGCTCCTGACTGTTATTGAATAGATGAACACCAGCGCCTTTACCAGCACGATTATGCTTAGTAATTAACGGATAAACGTTGAACTCCTGAGCCGCTTGCACTAAATTATCTTTACCCAGAACGGCGACTGTTCGTGGGTGTTTTTATGCCAGCCTTGTTAAGTGCTAAGTATTGTTTAACTTTGCTAATTTCCAAATCAATTGCGCGAGAACCGTTTAAAACGACGCGCTGATTGTTCTCTAGCCATTGAATCACTTGTTGTGCAAATTCGGGTGCAAAACGGTGTCCACGGGTATGAGCAGAGGCGGACATCCGGTTGTAAAAGATGCCTTCAGGAGGGACGGACTGCAGATCAATGTGACCACTTGATAGGTCCCAAAGTTCATAGGGAATCTGTTTTTGTTGCAACCATGTCACAAGGTGGCGGGTCCAGTCGAGGTTTTCGTGTAAAATATAAACTTTTGGTTGTGATTCTGACATATGATTAGCTCCAATCTTTATTCGTTGGCGAGTTTTGATGAAATTGGTTTCGTCGCAGTGGCTTGTAATTGTCCTTCGATGGCTTTAGCCGCAATTGCGTTACCTAAAACATTGAGTGCAGTTCGGCCGGCGTTGGCAAAGAAATCAACGGCGAAGATTAATGCGACCCCTTCTTTGGGCAATCCAAGTTGAGTCGCCGTGGCGAGTAGGACGACAATGGCACCAGAAGGGACGGTCGCAATGGTTTTACTAATAAATGTTAGTAGTAAGACAATCGTAGCGAGTGTTGCTAACGATAGAGACAAGTTATAGCTGTTAGCCACAAAAGCGACGGCCAACGAAAGATAGACAGTTGCACCTTCCAAGTTAAAGGTATAGCCTAGCGGAATCACAAAATCAGTAACCGTTTGAGAAGCACCATTTGATTTTAGTCGTTCTAGTAATTTAGGGAGTACAACGCTAGAACTACCAGTGAAAAAGGCGAGGGTGAACAAATCGCGTATCTCGCGTAAAGTGGCAAGGTAAGGAACCCGGTAGATGCTTGCAATGATTGGGAAAACAATCAAAAGTAGTGCTGCATAGCCGACATATAGGCCTACGATGAAAGTGACTAAGGAAACTAACTCGCTGGTACCAACACTGCTGACATCGTGGGCAATGATGCCGAAAATCCCAATCGGTGACAGCTTGATAATGAAATCAGTGATTTTATACAGCGCTTCAATCCAGATATCGAATAAATTAAGTAGTGGCTTGGCTTTTGCTGGTCCGTAGGCACCTAGACCAAGTCCAAGCACAATCGCAAAGAAAATGACAGAGAGCAAATTGTTGTCTGAGAAGGCCTTGATGATATTAGCAGGAACGATTGAGGCTAAAAATGTCCATAGATTGATACTGGTTCCAATTCCTTTCAGAGAACTGACGTTAGCGCTGGCATGTGTCCCAGTACCAAATCCAAAATAGTAAGTTGCTAATAAGAATAGGGCGATAATAATTGTGGTAATCACAAAGAAATAAACAAAGGTTTTGAGAAGAATATGACCAAAAGATTTCTGGTTAAAAATCTTAACGACAGCCGTGATGACTACCGGGAAAATCAACGGTAAGATGATCATCGTAATTGCATTAATGAAAACTGTGCCTAATAAATTGTAAAAATAATCTGCAATCGGTAAAAAATTGCCGAAAATAACTGCTAATACTAAAGCAATCAGCAGTTGGTATGGAAATCCAATCCGTTTGATCGTTGCCATGTATAAAACCTCGCTTTTATATGTTTTCGAGCTTCAGTTGCTAGTGAAAACATCATGTACATGGCAGTTTCACCCAAGGCACAGCCGCGCCAAAGGGTCAACCAACTATTGACCTTGTGAATTCTAAGACGACTCATGGCACGACCTCCTTTGGGTGATAATTAGCAGTTTATAACGCTGACAAGTCAAAACTTTCTTCTGGCTGGAATTGATTGTCAACGATTATTGATGGCAGATTAGTAATTCTAGCGCTAGCAACTTCGCTTGTGGTGAGCTTGCTAGCTGATGCGTTCGCTTGGGTCAGTCCATAGGTTTGTGTTAGATAAGGGCCAACCTGTTCTTGAGATAATTGATTCAACTTTGCTTGGTCCGTGAAAATATTATGGATCAGGTCGCGGGCCTGTTGAGGTTGATGATAATCAATATACTGATCAGCAATACCGCCATTTCTAAGGTCATCAACGGGCTTATCCCACAGTTTGATATGCAACTGGATATTGCCATTAGCAACCTTGCCAAAGAGTAGCGGTTCATTCTTAAGATACCAGGCCCGGCTATCAGGACAGCCGAGATTGATAATAAGGGTGACATCGTGTGTTGCGTGTGCCGAACCGTAACTAAGTGTGTTCAATTCTTGAAACTTCCAGATATATTGCGTCATTGTTCTAAACACCTTTCGTTATAATTAAAAAATCCGTCCCTGCAATTGCTTGCAGGGACGGATTAGACCGTGGTACCACCCAGATTTACAGTCATCATTGACTGCCTCAAAGCACACAACTATGTGCCGGGTGATTAACGCACCCACGCGTAATAGCAGCTTGCACTACCATTAAGACTCAGGACTCATCTTCCGATTGACTTTCAAGCCAGCCTTTCACTAACACTGGTCGCTTTACATATACTCATCAACCGTACTCTTTCCATCAATGTCGTGTAAAATTGTTATGGTTAAGATACAGCGTCGCGTATGACTTGTCAAGTGAGAGATTCGACCAACGAGACAAATGGCTAGTTATTTTAGACACTACTTTTTTGAATGACAATCTGTTATTACCAGTCTTTAGCCATCATAAAGCCCGCAGTGTATAATAAATTTGTTAGGATACAGATTATTATACGAGGTGCAGCGACTAAACATGCACTGCACCTAAAAATCACAAACGAATCGCAGGTGCATCCCTATCACAACTATCGAAGAAATCACACAAGCCATCAAAGCCGACCCCGATAACGCCGAGTACACGGCAAAAGGCTGGGACCCGCTGTTTCACGTCCTACCTTCCGCCACGATTCTCGTCATCAGTCAGGCACCGGGGCGCATTGCGCAGAATACTAAAACGTACTTCAATGATGCGAGCGGCGACCGATTACGAGACTGGATGGGCGTTACCCGGGAGCAATTTTATCAGAGTGACCGGATTGCAGTTATGCCGCTAGACTTCTACTATCCGGGGAAGGGCAAAAGCGGTGACTTGCCACCACGCAAGGGCTTTATGGACAAGTGGCACGAACCGTTGTTAGCGATGATGCCGAATGTTCAATTGACGTTACTGGTTGGGCAGTATGCGATTAAAGCGTACCTCGGTCGGTCACGGCAAAAGACACTCACGGCAACGGTCCAGAATTATCAGGATTATCTACCGGACTACTTCCCGCTCGTGCACCCATCACCACTTAATTATGGCTGGCAGAAGAAGAATCCATGGTTTCAAACGGCAGTTGTACCGGACCTGCAAAAGCGCGTTAAAGCGGCATTGCGATAAGCGGAGATATGGTATATTTGAGATGATAACTGGTCAGAAAGTTGTCTAGCTACAAAAATCCACTTGTTTGCCACTGCGTACTTGAAACATCAATAATCATGAATTGGAAGGTCAATACGATGCAATCAAAGCCAGCAGAACCAATCGTTGCAATGAAATTAAAAATTAGATTGATTCAAGTCAAACCATCCGTCTCACGAACAATCTTAGTCCCAACGACACTGCGGTATCGTCAGTTACACGAGTTAATTCAAATTGCATTTGGCTGGGAAAATGCCCATTTGCACGAATTTCAATTGCAACAAATATCGAGCACTCGAAGTCTAATGGACGTTCTTCTAAACGCACAGCCTGAAGGGGAGATAGATGAAGAAAATGATATGGTCTATCCAGAAATCTTAAATGGCTCACTCACCTATACTTATGACTTTGGCGAGGATTGGAAACATAAGATTGAACTTGGAAAGGTGTACACCTCTGCCGAGCTAATGCGTCATGATCTCCCACTATGCATACGGGGACGAGGCAATAATATGTTGGAAGATGGCTTTGAAGAACCCGGAGCCCCATATAGTCGTGACAATATTAATCGGCAGTTCTACTATTGGCGTATGCGGAACGCTAAATAATGGTTCATAAGCCTGCTAAAGACCCGTTTAGATGAATACTGGTGGTCTGAACGTCATTACCGGCGCTAAATTTCTAAGACGAAATGCAAAGCAATTCTTGACTCAAATGAGCTGGAATTGCTTTTTATTAACGGTCACGAGTGAGTTACAAAGCAAGGTATGGTTTGTGGCGAGCGCCGGCTGTTTACCTACCGCAACTGTTGCTATCCGCCATCGTTTCAACTAAGATGGTAGGTAACTTGAACCAGACGGAGGTAACGAGCCATGACGACCAAACAACGTTCTTACAAAATTAAATCCTATGTGAATGCGAGCCACGCGATTCGATGGGCGACGGGGTCCGGGAAGAAGCACACGCACACGTGGGAGATTGTTTGTGAGTTACACACGGTCGATGCGATGGTGGCCTTCTATGACATCGAAAAAAACTTACATCAAGCCCTAGATGAATTGTCAGGGAAATTTTTGAACGATTTACCGGAATTCAAAACGGTTAATCCCACTGTTGAAAATGTGACGGAATACTTGTTCAAGAAGATCGATAACACATTACGTGAGAACGGTGCGCAGCTGATGCGTATTGAAGTGAGCGATTCGCCAACCCGGGCTTACTGTATTAGCGTGACTGATTAGAAACAAAAGGACCACCTGGAAGCAGCTTGTTAGCTGTTCTAGGTGATCTTATTTAGTTGCAAGAAAATCCTAGTAACTGAGCGCATTGCCGGCTGTCAGCGGTTAGATACCTAAGAGTTCAATCCACAATGTTTCACGTGAAACATTGTTTAACACATCAGCGCCATCCAATTCAAATGATGTCAATTTGAATTGGATGGCGCTTTAATCATTTAATTTGTCACGGAATTCGTTACTTGTTGCAACGCATCCTGCACTGCTTCTTTGATTGCGCGGCTGGAGGCAGAAGCGCCTGAGACGGCATCGACGCTGGTTGAATTGGCTGCAACGATTTCTTGTGGAATCTCTTTAATGGCAGTCAGGCCGACGTCTTCGCTTTCGTGATGCTGGATGACATCCACGGCTTGAATCTTGTGATCACGATAGGTGACCCGGACGATGACTTTACCGCCGAGTCCAGCATTGGAGCTTCCCAAGTATTGGTCGGCACCTAGTTTGACATTGGCAGCTGTTTCACCGTCCACGAGGTCATTAATCCCATTGGCTTCGTCTGCATCGACAGACTCACTATCGGATTTAGGACGAGCCGCGTTTTCACCAGCTAACTTACCAAAAATCAGGCATTCAGCTAAATTGCCACCGCCTTGGTAGCAGTTAGCAACGATGCCACCCAATTCGCCTGCACCAAACAAGTGAGGAATCGGGTCGTTGTTGACGTTAAGAATCTGAGCATGCTCATTGCGCTGAGGACCGCCCTGGGTATTGAGTACATCGTTAGCAGCAGCGATCGCATAGTACGGTCCAGCATCTAGTTGCCGCATCGTTTGTGGATCACGACCAAAGGCAAAGTCACGGCCAACTTCCGTGTAATGATTAAAGTCGGCGACGGTCTGCTGTAGGTTATCCGCTGGAACATCGAGCTTAGCGGCTAATTTTTCAATGGTTGGTGCGGTGATGAGTTTACGCATGAATTTTGGATAGGGGAGTTGTCCATCCCGCTGTTCTTGTGCTTTGAAGGCCTCATACTGTGTCTGGTCAAAAACCAAGTAGGGGTGCTGATTCTTCATTGGAATTAGCCAAGACCCATGGGTATAGACATGACCGTGGCGGTGTTTAGCGTCTTCTGGGAAGTACCGCGTCCCGTCATCAGCGATAACGAATATACTGCCGTTCTTGAGTAGTGGCCAGTGTTCAATTTGGCGTCCACGCTCGTTAGCGTCTTCTTTAAACGTAATTCCGGGTAGGATGCCGTGTGATTCGTAGTTCGTCATATGCCACATCTTAGCATCGACTTCTTGCGCCATCTCTACACCATCACCCCGATTATAGAGGGTCCCAAGTGGTGTTAAGTGAGCACTATGCAGATAAGTTTGCGTCAGTTCAGCGTTATTTTCGAAACCACCCATCGCTAAGACGACCCCGTGATTGGCATGCAAATTGAGCAAATGTTCGCCACGCTTGATTTGAACACCCTGGATAATTTTAGAATTAGGATCCTGAATCAAATGTTGTGCCCGTGAATTTAGCCAGACATCGATTTTATCAGCACGGTCGAGGACGCTTTTCCGTAGTAACTTCCATAGCGCCGCATCTTTATCCCGCTTGTGAACGAGCGCAAAGTCGATGGTCTCACTACCTGCTAGCTCGGGGTATTCCGCCATCGTTTTCTTAATTGCCACGGCATCACCGGGTTTAATATCGTGCTTCCAACTGACTGCTTTGATGCCTAAGTATTTTTCAAAGTAGGTTGGGATCTGACTCATTCCACTTAAATAGGCATTCAGCGTTTTCACGGGTGTGCTAAAAGGTGCCCCTAATGCTTGGTAGTAGGCGGTCAACTGGTCAAGACTTTCACCCGTCACAACGTGTTGTGCTGAGTAACGTGTATTACCACCTTCACGGCCAAACGGTGCTGCATCAACTAAGAGCACGTGGGCGCCATTGTCGGCGGCGAAACGAGCTGCCGTGGCGCCCGCACCACCAAAGCCGAGGACAATTACGTCATAACTCCCTTGCCAGTCGACATTCAGTGCCGGCGTCCCATTCACCGTCTTAACAAACTGTTCAAAATTAGCAAAACACCGTTCCAAGAATTTGATAGACGGGCCATCTGTCAGCTCGCCAGTTTCGTCAAAGGCTTTGCCGGCGTAACTCAGCATGTATTCGTTGCCGGGAAGGACTTGGGCATCCACACCAGGCGAGTTTAAAATCCGCCGTAAATCCCCCTGAGCGCGGCACGTGCCCTGAATTCCGAGCGAAGTTCCGACTAACATTATCGGCTTATTGGCAAACGGGTGTAGTTGGTAGGAGAGCCATTCAATGACGTTTTTGAGTGCTGCCGGAATCGCGTGATCATACTCTGGCACGCCAATGATGACACCGTCTGCCTGGCTAATTTTATCGTTTAGCTGTTGAACGGATGCGGGGACGTCATTTTGATCTGGTTCGTTGAAGAGCGGAATACCGGTGATTTCATTGACCTCAATCGTGGCTTGGTGACTAAAGTGGTGCGCCATAAATTGTAACAAGTCGCGATTATAAGAGTGCTGGGCGGTCGTTCCCATCAATGCAACATATTTCATAACAAACAGTCCTTTGCTAGGTTTTAATTGGATAAACACACGTATTGTTTACGCTTTCAATATAAGTTCTTCGACTAGAAAAACAACCACAAATTTTGTGAACTGCTTCAAAATGGCCTTGTGACAACGATAACAATAATAAATTTGCTCAGCTACAATCCGACGAATTACAATTCAACGAATTAAAATCAAACTTTATTTTGGCTTTTTATAAATTTTATTTATAAAAAGTGAGACTATCAACGAGAAAACTAGCTCGATAAATCTAATCATTAGCAAAAATACTAGCTGTGAAAGGCTGATTTAATCCACTTTTAGCACTAGTCTAAACCCACACAGCCAATTTGCGATTGACAGACTCATAAATTAAGTTATGGTAAGCCTCGAAAAGCACAATAAGTAATCATAGTAGCTGTTATGTGAATTTATTAACAAAATATCGTTGGCCAGGAGGGACCTGCAATGTTGAGTACAGTAAAATGGAAGGGCTTTATTTTGCCGTTGGTATTTGGAATTGGCCTGTGGCTAGTTACGCCATTACGACCGTTAGCAATCAGTATCGTCGCATGGCGGCTGTTTGCGATTTTTGTGGCAACGATCATTGCTTGCATCACGAAGCCATTACCAATGATGGCGGTGACGCTGATTGGAATTGTCGTGGCGACACTCAGCGGTGTGTTTACAATGGACGAAGTTGCAACCGGGTTTGGCAATTCGACCGCCTGGATGGTTGCAATGTGTATGTTCATGGCGGCCGGCTTTATCAAGTCCGGGTTAGGTAAGCGCATTGCGTACCTGTTCGTGAGCTTGTTTGGCAAACGAACGCTGAGTCTGGCCTACGCGCTATCTTTTGTGGATGCCGTGCTAGCAATTGGGATTCCGAGCAACAACGCGCGGGTCAATGGGATTATGTATCCAATTATTGATAATCTGTCTCGCGAAATGGGTTCTGATCCAAAGCAGGGGACGCAGCGCAAATTAGGGTCATTTCTAGTCTTCAATGAGTATGAAGTCAACAATATTACGTCTGGCTTATTTCTAACGGGTTTGGCTGGTAATATGGTGGCGATTGGCCTTGCGAAAATGCAGGGAATCACCGTTACTTGGATGCAGTGGTTCATGGCGGCTTGTGTCCCGGGAATTTTGTCACTACTGATTATTCCGTGGGTATTGTATAAGGTCTATCCGCCAGAGGTCAAAGAGACGCCGGATGCGCATCGGTGGGCAACGACACGTTTGTCAGCCCTAGGTAAAATGACGGCCAGCGAGAAGATTATGTCAGTAACGTTCGTATTAGCTATTGTTTTGTGGCTCGTCGGTACCAAAATCGGCATTGACGCGACTGAAGTCAGTTTTATTGCCGTGGTTATTTTACTGATTACCGGGGTGCTGACGACTAAGGATTTGCTTAATGAAAACTTTGCTTGGAACATTCTGGTCTGGCTATCTATTATTATGATGATGTCGAAAAAGTTGATGACATTGGGCTTCTTCCCATGGTTTTCCAAAACACTGGGTCATTTATTAAGTGGTATGAACTGGATTAGCGTCTTGATTATCCTATTCTTAGCCTACTTTTACTTGCACTACATGTTTCCGAGTGTTTCGACGCAGATATCGGCGTTGTATGTAGGGTTCTTATCGATTGCAATCGGTGCCGGGGTGCCACACGTTTTAGCAGCACTGCTATTAGCGTTTGCGGGGTCAATCAACCTGTCGACGACGCCATACTCGGCAGGACCAGCCGCTCTCCTATCAAGTACGGGTTACGTTACGAGTGCAGAATGGTGGAAGTTAAGTGCGATTGTTGGCGTTATCTTCAACGTGATTTGGCTAGGCGGTGGCTTACTTTGGACTAAGCTACTGGGATTTTGGTAAAAATGATCGTTAAAGCGATCTCGATTAGGTTGCATAAAGGTGGCCTAATCGAGATCGCTTTTAGTGTTAAAATTAAGCATTAAGTAAAATCAGAATGGTTGCGGCTCACTTTTCATGAGCACGACCGAACAGAATGCGGGGGGAATCAAGGATGAATGAACGAGATTTAAGGTACTTTTGTTCATTGGTGGAGACGGGGAATTATACGGCTACAGCGACGCAATTTCACGTGACTCAGCCTGCTATTTCTGTAGCATTGAAACGGCTAGAAGCCGACTATCAGACGACCTTATTAACGCAGGCGAATCACCGTGCCCAATTGGTGACGACTGCAGCTGGGCGGATCTTGTATATCAAGGCCAATCAGTTATTGAAGGACTTTTCTCAAATGGCGCTTGAAGTCCAGCATGCCAATGACAGGCAGGTGCGCCTGGGCTTCTCGCATGTCGCAGGCGGTATTTGGCTACCACGACTGATTAAAAAATTTATTACGGTTCATTTATTAGACCAAGTGACAACGACTGTTGCGGACTCTGAGCAACTATTAGCTGATTTGCGGCGTGGCAAGTTAGATGCTGCCGTATTTTCGAGCCTGGTCCCAGAGCGGTCTGCTGATTTACGCGTCAATATTTTAGAAGAGCATCAGTTGCAGGTGTTGGTCAATGTAAATAGTCCATTGAGTCATTTAGAAACGGTGCGAGCGACTGATCTGAAAGGGGTGCCAATTATTGCACGCCCCAAACATGCGCTACCACGATTGGCATTAGCGCAGTATTGCCAACAAAGCCATATTCAACCAAATATTATTTATGAAGCGGCAACTAATGCCTTGGTAGAGGGTTTGGTCGCACAAAACATTGGTGTTGGCTTAGTAATTGCTGATTCAGTGGTTTTAAGCGACCAGGTTGTGGGAATCCCACTGGCCCCGCAAGCACAGTTACACTGCTATATGCAGCTTGCAGTCCGAAAATCTTTCTTGCCAAATGCCAACCAACAGCGATGTCTAGATGTGCTACGGCAAATCAGAAGGAATCCGGCATAATGGTTTTGATAATCAGCCAAAAAAATAACGCCCACCAACGTCCCCGTCAGTCCAAGCGTTATTCATTGCATTATTGTGCCAACATCTTTTGTGCGAATTCTTTAACGAGCTGAATTTGTTCGTCTTTGAGTTTGCCACCGGCACTGCCGATGATCTTCATGCCCTTGCCGCCCATAACTTGGTGGAAGTGGCCGATAACGGGGATGCCTTTTTCGTCCGCAATTTTTGTGAGGGCCTTATCGGACACCATTTCTGGACCGCCAGAAGTGGTGAATAAAGCGATTTGCTTGACCTTAGTGGCATCCAAATTCTTCATAAAGGCGGATGCGGTCTTGTCTGGTTTCATAAAATACGTGCCACCGCCGAAAAAGAGGGTGTCCGCTTGTTCGACTGGGGTGTCGATCGATTGGGCGGGCACGCCAGCTACGGCTGCGATTTGTTCGGCGAATGCCTGGGTGTTGCCATTACGAGTCTGATAACGAATTGCAATTGTCATGAAAAAAGACCTCCGATAAGAATAATTGAATTAAGACCAGGTGCCCACCATCAGTCGACCATGATAGGCAAGGGTCACTAGAATTGGTATACTAATTGTTATATCAAGTCTAGTATAAAACGTTTTGGAACCGATTACAAAAATACGGGAAAATCCACCCCGATTGACCTGTAAACGACTCATAGGGGGCGCAAAAGGACGCAAGGAGGCGTTGTGGGATGAAAGGAAGAAAATGGCGGCTCATTAACCACGTGGTGGGGATCGTGACCATTATTCTTAGCTTAATCATACTCATTCGGCCAATCGATGGGACGGGCCACGTTGAGACCTGGGGCTCGCGGTTGTTGGCTTTGGGGGTGCTGGCAATTTTTGTGTTGTTACTTGCAGGAGTTGAAAGTCTTATTCGGCGAGTGATGCGGCACTGATTGGCGTGTGGTTTCAAGAGAATTCAGGAAAGTGGTGGCAGTGATGGCTAAAATTTATTTTTTATGTACGGGTAATTCTTGTCGGAGCCAAATGGCAGAAGGGTTTGCGCGGCAATTATTACCAGCTGGTTGGGAGGTCGCGAGTGCCGGCGTCGAAGTGCATGGCGTCAATCCACTCGCGGTCCAGGTGATGGCGGAAATCGGTATTGATATCCGTCAGCAGACGTCTAAGTTGATCGATCCAGAATACCTCGCGCAGTGTGCCGTGGTCGTCACGTTATGCGGCGATGCCCGTGACCGGTGCCCAGTTATGCCGCCAACGGTCACGCGGCTGCACTGGCCATTGCCAGACCCGGCGCAAGCACCCGGCAGTCCGGCAGAAAAACTTCCTGTATTTCGCCAAGTTCGTGACCAGATTCAGGCGCAAGTCGTCGCGCTCGCAAAGACGTTGAAGTAAGTGGCACGCTAAACCTGCGCCAAGCGTCAATCACAGGTAGCTGCGACCCAACAAATCAATCACGGCAATCAAATCGGCCAGCCTAGGCATTCAAACCTGGGCTGGCCGATTTATGTTGCTCGCGTAAGTCCGTAGCCCTTAAGTTTACTGGCCGTTCGTTAACTTTGTGAACAATCCAGCATGTGCAAAAGCTACAGTTTGGCAGCTGTGAAACTGGTGGTTTCATCCCTTATCGCTTGTGAATGATTGCGTTAGTATGAAAGCGTAGTCAAGATGAATGACCGGTCATCAGGCGTTGAACTGCTTTTTAAGTTAAACAAATCACAATTAGATTTAAGGAGGAGTCGGACAATCATGAAGGATTTTAAAGATAAGGTCATGTTTATTACCGGTGCTGCTCACGGATTTGGTCAAGTTATCGCGGAAGGGGCTGCCAATCGCGGCATGAAGCTGACGATTGTGGACATTGATGGCCCTGCATTGAAGGAAACTTACCAGCATATTCTCGACAAGGGCGCGGATGTGCTGATGATCACGGCTGACGTGACCAAGGAAGATAGTGTCGATGATGCTGTCGAACAAGCGATGGAGAAATTTGGCCGCATCGACTTGCTGATCAACAATGCCGGGATTGCTTTACCAGGGCGCATCTGGGAATTGCCAACCCGTGATTGGGAATGGATCATGCATATCAACTTAATGAGTCAAGTTTATGCGATGAAACGCATTATTCCAATCATGATTCAACAAAAGACCCATGCCGATATTTTAAACGTGGCGTCAATCGCTGGCTTAGTAGACACCCCCGGAATGCCTTCCTATCACGCCAGCAAGTTTGCCTCAGTCGGGATGACGGAAGCTACGGCCTACGACTTACAGCGGGCGGGCATCGATATCGACATGCACGTCATGTGCCCCGGCTTTGTTCAAACGGACCTCTATCACACCGAGAATCACCGGCCTGCACAGTACAGTGACCCAACTGATCCGTACTATCAAAGTGAAGCTTATCTGAAGGGGCAACAATTTGCGAAGTACGTCATTACGAACGGTAAACCAATCGATACGATTGCGGACACCGTCTTCAAAGCCTTGGAAGACAACCGATTCTACATTTTGACGCATCCAGAATACAATCCATTGATTGAGGATCGGGTCAAACGAATCGTGACGGACGGTGCCCCTGACGTGCATATCATGGATGGCATTATGTAGCAGATATCAAGCAGACAAAGGAGTGTTTTAACATGGCAAGTTTTATCGCAAGTGATCAGGATGTTAAGAACTTTTTGACGGCCCCAAGTATGAATGACCAGGAAGGGATCGGCTTCGCTTACGCCACCGATGAAGCCGTCTTGAAAGCGTTGATTCCAGCGCCATTGAAATTAATGGCGCCAGTTGTTTGCGGCTACGTGGTGCATATGGGCAAACCAACGTTCAGTGCCCCTTACCTTGAAGAGAGCTTATTTGCACTCGTTAGTTATAAGGACAAGATGATGGGCGCCTATCCAATCAACCTATTGTTACACGGACCAGGTGCCGAAAGTGGCGTTATTGCTGGTCGGGAAGGTGCTGGGATTCCTAAGAAGTTGGCGGATGCAATTGAATTACGGCGCAACGACAACAGTGCGACGGCCACGGTTGAGCGGCACGGCAAGACTTTGCTGAACGTTTCCTGGACTGCCGGTGAGCTAAACGATCCGTCTATCATGAAACAATTTGCGGGCCAATTAGCGTTAGGCAAGGAAGCTGAAATGAACAGTTTCTTCTATAAATACAATATCGACCAACACGAAGACGGTACCAACCACTTTAACAACGTCCAGTTAGTTGCGACCCAGTTACGGTCATTGGCAGACCAGGTTGAGCCTGGGAACTTGAGTATTCAACTCGATTCGACGGATGACGATCCATTCGGTGAATTGAAAGTCTTGAAGCCACTCGGGGCAGCTTGGTTCCACTTCAAGACGTCCGTGATGTTCAATACGTTGAAGTTAGATGAGGTCGATGCGGCCACCACGATGCCAAAACTCTTGACGGGCCGGTATGACCGGAGCTTCTTCAATCCAAAAGCAGCGACTTATATTATTTAAGCATTCGGAAAGCGGGGAATAGCTGATGTCAGAAGCAGTAAAAAATTTAGTTAACAACGATTTAGCAGACGTGATGTTTAATCGGCACTCGGTTCGGCAGTTTGAACCGGATGTTAAAATCAGTCGCGAGGAGCTCCAAAAGATGATTGCCGAGGCCGCAACGGCGCCGTCAGCCTGCAATTTGCAGTCATGGCACTTTGTGGTCGTCGACACCCCCGAGGCTAAGGCAAAATTCAAGCAAGCGGTCATGAAGTTTAACTATCCGCAAGTCGACAGTGCCTCCGCTATCGTCTTCATCGCCGGAGATACGCAGTCGCACTACGTTTATCGCGACGTTTGGAACAAGGTCTATCAGGATGGCAATATTACCAAGGAACGCCTGGACCAGATTCTAGGAACCTTCCTGCCGTTATATGAACATGCGACGCCAGATTTCTTGAAATTTGATGCGACCATCGACTGTTCAATCGTTGGGATGCAACTCCTGTTGGTCGCTCGCGCCCACGGTTATGATGCTAACGCGTTTTCTGGAATTGATTTCGAAAAGATGATTCCAACGCTCGGACTGGATCCAAAACGCTACGTACCAGTCATGGGAATTGCGATTGGTAAGGCCGCCCAGGAGCCACTCCACACGACTCGGTACGACGCCAAAACCCAGACGGATTTCTTAGCATAATTGAATTTGATTTGATTGAAGAAAGAGCGGGGCTGACCCGCTCTTTTTGTGATTTAGGGCCGTTGTAACGATAGTTTAAGGTACAGATTCATCAAGCAGTCCAAGCACGACAGCAGCTTGAGCTATTTCCACATCACTAGCTTTATCAGCCGCTTCCCACACGACCGCAAATTGAGGCTCGCTCACGCTGACCGCTATTAGTATCTTCATGGCAGGTGCCAGTCGTGAATCGGCGCCCTGCCGCTTAGTCAGTGGCTCCGTCACCAATAATGTTCAGCTCCAGTTCAGGATGCACAACTGGCTGCCGTTTAAGCATGAAACCGACGATTTAGCTGCCTTTACAAAAGCGCTTATATTGCTTATGATGAAGGCGATAGGTGCGATGAAAAGGGGGACGGTTTTCATGAAATTGAACGCGATTCTACGGCAGCTAGCGATGACCTTTGATGTCACTAAACAATCGAGTTTTACCCATAATCCGGAGGTAACGGAAGTCCAATTTGTGAGTGCGACTGAAGCGGTGGCAACGCATCGGTTGTATTTGCAATCCGCAGCGAGTCAGACGGTGCAACTATCCTACGACTGGCGCGGCCACCGCCAAATCGTGGGGACGGTCAGTCTCGGAGCAGGCCTGACGACCGTCATCGCGGCTCAAAATCAGCTGCTGAAATTATTGGTGACGCTTGGGCAGTCGCTGCATCATGATATTGAGCTCCAAAATATCATCAATCAGTTCGCCATCAACGCGATTACGGCAGATTTTGACACCACGCTCGCGCAGGCCGTTCGATTATTGGGCAATCCGTTGGCGATTATTGACCTCAACGGGGAGATTTTGTCGCGGTCCCACACGACGCAACTCAATGATCCCAGTATCCACGCGGCGGTCGAAACCAATCGGGTCGGGCGCTGGCTATTAGACCACGGTTTCGCAGCGGATACGCCTGATTTTTTAACGCAGGTCTACGTCGCGGAGGACCGGCTTTCAGCGGGGCCGATGCTGATTACACCGTTAGCGAATAAAGCTGAACCGATCGGGTACCTGGTCATGCCGGCACTCAACACACCGCTAAATGACCGCCAAGCCCTGTTGATCAATTCGATTGGGCAGGTGATTGCGGGTTCGCTAGTCAAAAATCAAATTATGCCGACTGCCGAGTCACAGCGAGACCGCTTATTGAACTTATTGTTGACGGAACGGCAGGGTGGCACATTTGCTGATCAGTTTGCTGAACAACATGTCAAGTTACCGACTGCGATGGTCCTGGTACGCTGTGAACCACTTGCCGACCAAGCGCCAATGATTTTACAGCAACGCTTGCAATATCTGATGTTGCCGCATTTCGAACAAGTGCTAGTGTCCATTTACCATCAGCAGTGTGTTGCGCTGATTTCCATTAGTCTGGCTGCGTATAATCAACCAGATTTTATCACCACACTACAGACCATCGCGCAACGGGCAGATTGCCGGCTGATCGTCTCACAACACTATGTGAATCCGGAAGACACCTACGCGGTCTATGTCGTGTGTCAGCGTACCGCCCAGTTGAAGACGAGTCGGGGCCGGGTGGTCTTTTGTGAAGATCAATTCTATGACCTCGCCTTAGCACGGGTCAATCATGTTGAAATCCTGCCATTCTTCATTAATCCCGCCTTACGCCTGTTAATGGATTATGACCGCCAAAACCATACCGAATTAGTGCCGACGCTGGATGCGTATTTACAGGCGACTTGCCAATTGACGCGTACCGCCAAGCAATTATACGTGCATCCTAACACGCTCCGCAATCGACTTCAGCACATTACCAAGCTTACGGGATGCGATTTACGAGATGCCGAGACCTGTTTTAAATTAGCGGCCAGCTTTAAACTCCAGCACTTTCTGGTGCAACATCAGTATCGCTACCGAGCAGATGTCCCGATTCCCACGCAGGACTAGTGATCAGTCGGGCGTGTAACCGGTTGTTTATAACTGGAACTAACTAGCTTGGAAGCATTGGGGGCTAGTAACGATTAAAGACGCAGATTGTTGATATGACAGCGTTTATCAGCTGAGGCTTTAGACGTGCCAGACCAATTAGAATTAAAATAGTTATGCAACCGGTTGCATTGAAACTGAAAGCGTTTTATAATGCTAAGTGAGATTGAATGGACGGCGTTAGTCAGAGATTGTGTGCTGACTGAGTTGAGCCCGTCTGCGAAGTGATTTTATACCGGTCAATAACGAGCGTCAAAACTAGTAGTCATTCACGAGGAGGAACTAGTAATGAGTAAATTTGCAGCAATTAAGGGATTCGTATTTGATTTAGATGGTGTGATTGCCGACACGTCCGTGTACCATTCACAAGCTTGGCATCAATTAGCCGATGAATTAGGCGTGGCTTGGAGCGAAGAACTCGCCGATAACTTAAAGGGTGTCAGCCGGATGGATTCCTTAAACCTGATTTTGAAAACTGGTGGTAAGGAAAACGACTATACGGAAGCCGAAAAGGTGGCGTACGCTGAAAAGAAGAATACCAACTACCTCAATCTATTGAAGGGGATGGATAAGACGGCGATCCTACCTGGAATTGAAGCCTTCTTAGCTGATTTAGCCAAACACGGCTATAAATTGTCACTGGCCTCCGCTTCTAAGAACTCACCATTAGTTTTGGAACAATTGGGCTTAGCGCACTATTTTGAAGCTCGCGTGGACCCATCGACTTTGAAGCATGGTAAGCCAGACCCAGAAATCTTTGCCCGCGGTGCAGAAGTGCTCGGACTCAAACCTGAAGAATGCGCGGGAGTCGAAGATGCCAAGGTCGGGATTCAGTCGATCAATGGTGCCGGCGAGACCTCGATTGGAATTGGCGACCCAGCCGTCTTAACGGGTGCTGACGTGAACTTCACTTCGACAGCAGAGTTAACTTTAGCAAATCTAGAAGCTGCATTAGGCTAATTCCAGCCGCAGCTAAATAAAAGCTTACTTCACAATTACCCGTCAAACGGGCCACGATGAAGTAAGCTTTTTTGGTGCTGTTTAAATGATTCAATCGGTTAGCGTGCCGTGGGTAGTGTCGCGACATCTGCGGTCAGTAGTTGCACGTGCGGTGTCCGACTCAGCGCATATTCTAGCGGAATCGTCTGATGTTCCAATAATTGATCAGTCAGGTTGACTTGCTGAAGCACGCCGGGATTTTCATATAATTCCAGCGCGTAAGTCTGATGATTGAGGTCCATGTAGCTGCGGTATTCCGTGTAGGTTGCTTGACCAGTCGCGCTGACCTTAACGCCCTTAGGAATCGTGACCGCATTTAAAATGTGTTGAAGCAAGTTGACGGTCGCAGTGGTTGTTTCGGGGACCTGCGCGTAATGTTTGAGAAAGACGGTCCGTGCAAACCGAGACATGGATGTGTAGTCACCAGGCAGCCCGAGCGCACCAGTACCGGGGCCCTGAGAACCAGGCTGATAGTTGACGAATTTATTGAGCGTCCGTTCAGTATTCGTAAGTGTGCCGTATTTACTTAGGTTTTGGAGCTGCCACTTAAGGTTCGGTGAATTCGTCAAAACGCCAACGGGATTATTGATCAAATGCAGTTCGCCACTAGTCGGCTCCAAGACTGCAGTTTCGCCGGAAGCGTCACTGACCATGAAGTGCAGCGGGGGAATTTCATTGATCAGTTCCACCGTGCTACTAATTAGTTGCAGGTGCTTGACCCGGTCACGTAAATCAGCGACGCTCGAAATATTGCCCAGTGCCCAGGTGACAAAGTCGTGTGGGGCAAGCTCGATTTTAGCATGGTCGCTGTGTGGCTGATAAATGGCATGGTTAGGGAAATAGAGGGCGACGATGCTAACACCGCATTCGTTGACCCCATCGGTAAAAATTTCGTGGTTCAATTGACGACCGGCGCCAATAAAGCCATAGGTCGTCTTAAAGTCGCCCAAGTCACCGGCAATCCGATAATGCCGAGGCATGAACATGATGCGCGTGTCGAAGTCGACGTTAAAATCCATGGTACGGGCCAGAAAATGACCGCCGTGGCTATTGGTATAAGTTAGGCTGGTACACATACTAATCGCTCCTTTGCTAGATGATACCGTTAATTTAGCATGACGTGACCAGGAGATGCGATAATTGCGACATGGTCTGGCAGCATTGAACGGTCACCTTACGTTTGAGCGGGTAGTTGACTTAACAAGCGGACGGGTGGGATGATTAAAGCAATCCGCTGGTCATGAGGGTCGTAACAGTTGTGAAAGCTCAAAGCACGCCATCGTTGCATGCGGCTTGGCGTTCTACAACTGCTTTGAGTTTTCTCCTTGATAGGTAGCATGTTGCACCATTCTTCAGATTGAGGAAACCATTTGCACGATCAATTTTGATGATATTGCAGGCATTAACAACAAACGACTTATGACAACGAACTAATCTGCTGTCAGATTTTTCAATCTTTGTGAGATTAGAATAAAATTCTATACGTTGATTCGATGTAATAATTGCAACTTTGTGTGGCTGGATAAGTGTTTCGAAATATAAAATGTCGTTAAAAGGAATTTTGACGTTTGCATACTCTGTTTCAAATTGAAAAACATCATCGGGTACCGTTTGAAGTTCTGTCTCTGCAACATATTCTATGCAAGAACGTAACTGCACTTCAAATGATTTTTCAGATTGATCCTTAGCAATAAATTGTAGTGCGGAAACCTGATAGGCGTATGTTATTGGCGCGAATTCAGAGTGTGTCGTCACAAAGACGATGCTTGCAAAACGATCTAATTTTCGAATTTTATGTGCCACTTCTAGGCCTTTACGAAGTTGACGATTCCGCGTTTTGCCATCTTTAATTTCGATATCCAAGAAATATAGCATCTGTGGTCCACGATCCGATTCTGACTTTACCCTTTCAATTAAAGCAGTTGCAGAGCCCGTATCAAATAATTCTGTAACGGCTATGTGGTGTTGTAGAATCGTGCGTTCAATTATATTTTTAATGTGCTTGCGCTGCAGTTTATCATCTTCAAGTAAAAATATTTTCATGAAGCTAACTCACCTTCTTTATGATGATAGTTTGAATGATCTGACCATTGTTAATTGTCGTTTCAATCCAATTATTTGGATATTTTTGTAGGATTCTCTGAACATTGTTAAGGCCATGGCCGTGTGAAGTGCCTTTTGAACTAAAGCCATTTGAAAACATACGATCAATTGTCATATTTTTCGTATTTGCTGAGTTTTCTATAT
>NZ_JAGYGS010000058.1:0-20735 GCF_018991185.1 Lactiplantibacillus sp. 7.2.4 | reverse complement strand
GATGTAAAAGATCTTTACAAGAGTTCATATGAAGGTCACAAAATTCTTAATGAAATGGTAGATGCCAAATTACTAACTAAGCAAGGCAGAAATAAGGGGACAGTTTATCGCCTTGCACAGGATGCACCCGCAATTCGACAATCATTAAATAAATATATTAGACAGTTTCAAACTGAGTTTCTTGATCGAACTAAACGTCATTAGGAAATATACCCCACGAACGGGGTATATTTTTAATCATTAAACGAACATACGTTTTTAATTCTGGTTTCTGTGCAGTGTATTTTGATATTCAAGAATAATTGAAAGGCTGCCTTATCGACAATAGATTTTACTAATCACGCAGAACTTGGGGCATATCTCAAATATGATTCAGGAAATAACAGCCAGGATTTTTAAATACCGCTATTTCATTCCCTATTGATGAAACGGGTTACCAACGATTTATCCACACTATTGAATTTATAAATTTGAATACTATGAACTACGAACGAAAAAGAAAGGAATGATTTAAAAGAGAAAATGGGAAAGAGAAAATTGATCTCACACAAGCGACACCTTGGTATCTTTGATCATGTAACAAAACGTTGTAGCCGGTACGGCGCCCCTATTCCAATATTCATAACGAGTTCCGAAACTGGAGCAAGTCCGAACAATTGATAACGAAAGCCTCCTATTCGTAAATAAAGAAACGAGTATGCCAATGGATGTGCAGCAGGCCAACAAATATTAAACAAAGTAGGCAAAGCTACTAATATCCACATCACGCCACATATCTTACGCCATTACTTCGAAACTATGATATTACCTAATGGACAAGTTGCAGCTGACGATATGCATTGGCTAGGCCACTCATCTTTGCAAATGACGCAAAGTTATACGCGTGAAAATGTCCGTGGTGCAATTAATGTCTTCAACGGTATGGCCGGTACGCTTCTAGGAGATTCAGACGATGAGCAACAGAATTTATACCCGAATCACTCCGAAATGTACCCGATTCTCTCATAAATGATGGTACAAAAAAACCGGACACACCACCATAACAGCAGTGTATCCGGTTCGATGACGTTCCGTTAAGTAAGAATTACTTAAGGGTAACGACACCACCAACTTCTTCAAGCTTAGCTTTCATATCGTTGGCTTCGTCTTCTGAAACGCCTTCCTTGATGATTGAAGGTACGTTGTCAACAAGACCCTTAGCGTCTTTCAAGCCAAGACCAGTGATATCACGAACGGCCTTAATAGCCTTAACCTTTTGGTCACCGGATTCAGTTAATTCAACATCGTATGAATCCTTAGCAGCGGCAGCGGCAGCGTCGCCACCAGCAGCACCGGCAACAGCAACAGGA
Organism: Lactiplantibacillus sp. 7.2.4; assembly: GCF_018991185.1. Lineage (NCBI taxonomy): Bacteria > Bacillati > Bacillota > Bacilli > Lactobacillales > Lactobacillaceae > Lactiplantibacillus > Lactiplantibacillus sp. 7.2.4. Next base: position 19,386 of record NZ_JAGYGS010000058.1, on the reverse strand, counting down.
GCTGAAGCTGAGACATCGAATTCTTCTTCGATAGCCTTAACTAAGTCGTTTAAATCTGAGATTGAAGCTTCTTTTAATGAGTCGATAATAGCATCTTTATCAAAAGCCATTTTTTGTTCCTCCATTTTATATGAACTTATTTTTTATTTTTTAACACACTGACAGCTGATTAAGCTGCGTCTTCGTCGCCTTTTTCAGCAACCGCCTTAACAGCGTATGCAACGTTACGAACAGGTGCTTGTAACAAGTTGGCAATCGTAGCCAATAATTCTTCACGTGATGGCATCGTAGCGTATTCTTGAACAGTTTCAAGATCTGCAACTTTACCTTCGATAACGCCACCCTTTAATTGAAGAGCGTCCGCAGTCTTCGCGAAGTTAGCCAAGATCTTTGCAGGAGCAACTGGGTCTTCTTCAGAGAAGGCAACGGCAGTAGGACCAGCAAAAACAGGTTTTAAGTCTTCAAATCCGGCCTTATCAGCGGCACGCACCATGATCTTGTTCTTGATAACGCGCATTTGAACACCGGCATCACGTAATTGCTTACGTAAATCAGTTACTTCTGCAACCGTCAAACCACGGTAATCAACAACGATGGCTGATACTGAGTTCTTTAATTGTTCTGCAACTTCTTCGACTTCTTGTGCTTTAACAGCAATTGTTTCTTTACTCAACAGATTCACCTCCCAGAATTTTGGTTCAGGGATTTATAAAAAAATCCCTATGTCCACCAAGACATAGAGAAAAAACAATGTCCTCGGCAGGTAGATTAAGGCCGTTAAGCCGCCTGAGTCTTAGGTAGAGATATTACTTAACCTCTAGTAATCTATCACAGATCACCCACGGGGTCAATTGTTTTCAGAAATTAATCCTTAAAATGATGCTAAGTCAACACGTACCGCTGGGGTAAAGGTTGATGTCACAACTAAGTTTTGGATGTAAGTCCCACGTACTGAGGCTGGACGAGCTTTAACGATGGTGTCTTCAATCGTCTTGAAGTTGCCAACAAGCTTGTCAGTATCGAATGATACCTTGCCAACAGGAACGTGAACGTTACCGTCACGGTCAGTCCGGTAAGTCACCTTACCAGCTTTTGAATCGTTAACGGCCTTAGCAACGTCCATCGTAACCGTACCAGTCTTAGGGTTAGGCATTAAGCCTTTAGGTCCAAGAACCCGACCTAAACGACCAACTTGGGCCATCATGTCAGGGGTAGCGATTGCGACGTCGAAGTCTAACCAACCGTCTTGAATTTTTTCAACAAGGTCAGCTTCGCCAACAAAGTCAGCACCGGCTTCTTCAGCTTCTTTAGCCTTGTCACCCTTAGCAAAAACGACAACGGTTTGATCTTTACCGGTACCGTTAGGAAGGACAACCGCGCCACGAAGTTGTTGGTCGGCTTGCTTTGTATCAACGTTTAATTTGAAGGCAACTTCAACAGTTGCATCAAACTTTGCGAAATCCATTTTTTTGACCAAGTCTACCGCTTCAGTTACATCGTAAGCTTTGTCACGATCAACTAGCTTAGCGGCTTCTTGGTATTGTTTACTTTTCTTTGCCATCTAAGTGTTTTCCTCCTTGCAAATGTGGTTCAAACGGAGATTTCCTCCCACTTGACACATTCATTTTGATGAAGTGTCCGACATACTCAACAGTACTGAATTAGCCTTCGACGGTGAATCCCATACTCCGAGCAGTACCTTCGATCATGCGCATTGCTGCTTCAACATCAGCTGCGTTTAGATCTTGCATTTTAGTTTCGGCGATTTGCTTAACTTGATCCTTGGTTACAGTTGCAACCTTCTTCGTGTTAGGTTCACCGGAACCATGTTCAACACCGGCAGCTTTCTTTAATAGAACGGCAGCAGGTGGGGTCTTAGTGATGAAGTCGAATGAACGATCTTCGTACACTGTGATCACAACGGGAATAATCATACCTGCTTGATCAGCGGTACGAGCATTGAAATCCTTTGTGAAGCCCATGATATTGATACCTGCTTGACCTAAAGCTGGTCCAACTGGCGGAGCAGGTGTTGCTTTGCCCGCAGGAATTTGTAATTTAACAACGTTAGCTACTTTTTTAGCCACGAGACATTCCTCCTTAGTCCGTGATGTGGTAAATGGAGCTGAGTTTTTGCTCCTCCCACGTAAACGTGCATACGTGACGCACAAACATCATTGTAGCATATCTATTTTTCACCATCAACCTTTTTTATGGTATCCGGATATAAAAACTGAACAATTTGTCGGTCCACTTCATAATTCTCATGCAACCGTGAATGGCGCGCATTCTTACCATGAACGACAAATTCTTGATACTGATCACGTGTCGGCCGCAATAAAAATCGTAGCGATAATGCACTGTTGAGTGCCACCGCCCCATCACTTTGCGCCGCATCACCGATGTTGCCCGCGATATTCAAATACGAGATCGTATTGGGCAACCGTTGCAGCGTCCGCAAAAAGTAATTATAAACTGGCGTCGTCTTGGTCGGGCCAGTCGCAGTTAAGGGATGGTTCTCGATTGGATACGTATTTTGACCAACTTCACTATCATTGAATGGCGCCCCAATTGTAACGACTTTGCGGACCTCCGGCAAATTCACGAGCTTAGCTGCCGTCGTCAGATATTGAAAGAGCACCACGCCACCCATAGAATGTGCGACCAAATTAATGGTCTGGACATGCTCATGAGCAATTAAATATTGTACGACCGCCAAGACGCCCGCGGCTTGTTGCCGGACTGCCACGCGCGGGGTCGCAAAGATTAGCTGCACCATTGGTCGATAGTCATCTAACTCGCCAGTCACGTGCGGGTGATTATGACGATCAATCATGACCACCAACGATTTGTTGGCAATCCCACCGGCCGTGAAGCGTTGAAGCATGCCACCGAATGAAAAACGATTACCCGCATATCCTGGGATAAACAGGGTCACCGCACTATCATCCGCCGTCTGCGCGGGCTTGGCTGCTTTCAAATTCTGAGGCCGACCGTATTGCCAAAATTTAAACGAAATTCGACTGATGACGCCGAGCACAATGACGCCGATGATGACTAAAATCACTTCTGCCAAGATGGTCCACCAGCTTACTTATCCTTAAGATTAATTATTGAATCTGATCAACCTGATCAAAGTCTAATTCCGTACTCGTCTCACGACCAAACATGTTGATGTTGACCTTGAGCTTCATCTTTTCATTATCAATTTCAGTGATTTCACCTGAAAGACCTGAGAAGGCACCGTCGATAATGGTAACTTGTTCGCCAACTTCGACGTTCAATTCCGTATGACGTGTGCTCATTCCTAATTGATGAAGGATCTGTTCAGCTTCTTCTGGCAACAATGGGGTTGGCTTACTACCTTGCCCATGAGAGCCTAAGAATCCAGTGACACCAGGCGTGTTACGAACAATGTACCAAGCTTGGTCCGTCATAACCATTTCAACCAACACGTAGCCTGGGAAGATTTTCTTCATTTCAACTTTGTCTTTCCCATTCTTCACTTCATGGGCTTCTTCTTCAGGGACAACGACCCGAAAGATGTTGTCTTCCATTCCCATGGATTGAATCCGGGATTCCAAGTTAGAACTAACCTTATTTTCATAACCAGCGTAGGTATGTAGGACATACCATCTTTTTTCAACAGACTCGACCATTACGATTCTCCTTTAAAAATGTCTTGAGGCAAAATAAAAAAACCTCGTTTACACGAAGTTTTCTTTCATTGCCATTATTATAACAAATTATGATTCAAAAAGCCATTAATGCCAGCTTGTTAACATCTGTAATAATAATTGAATAATCCAATCAAACAGTGCGAAGAATGCCACGAAGAACAAGGATGTTGAAACCACTGTCCATGAGTCGCGACGATTCTCGCGCCAAGTTGGCCAGGTAACCTTCTTCATTTCACGTCCAACTTGACCAAAAAATTTAAATAAGCGCATTTCTAATCCCCCTACCGCGTTTCACGATGAAGTGTATGTTTGCCACAATATTTACAAAATTTTTTAACTTCTAAGCGGTCAGTTCGATTTGGGTTAGCATCGATCGTGTAGTTCCGAGAACCACAAACGGTACATGCTAATGCAACTTTTTTCTGTGCCATCGACAAAACCTCCATGATAAATCAGGTATAACATTAGCATGGAACTTTTCGAATGTCAATTTCAGGATGCTGAGCGTAAGAGCGCCCGCAACTTTTTGCGACAGCGGTCAATTGCGTTGATCACCTGTGGTACTTCAACATGGTAGTGTGCCGCGATGCTTTCAGGCGAACATCCTGCCAACAAATCGGCGAAAACGGCGCCTTCAAATGTCGAACAGATTAGGCCAAACACCCGAATCTGCTCGCGGACATGCACGATATCCAGTGTCGACATTGTCGGTGCTTGTAACTCACCAACGGCTTGTTCGTCATTGACATCCAGCGGGACTCGCTCACCGTCCGGACGACGTTTCTGAGCTTGCGCCCGCCGAATACAATCAATAATCTGATGAGTCAACAATGCCCGGAAATACGCGCCAAAGGGACAATCCTGAGCTCGCTGATACCTCTGAGCGGCCCGATGAACGGCAATCCGTCCTTCTTGGCACCAATCATCCGTCTCGAAATTTGGAACGTAGTAGTGCTGTCGCAACCGCCAAACCACCGGTTGATATTGTACAGCCAAAATTTGGATACTGAGACTATCTCCAGTTGCTGCTAACGCAATTAATTGTTGCTCATCCATATGACGTTCCTACTTCCACTTAGTTTCAGAAACCGCACCCCTGAGCATCTGTAACACTCAATATACGGGGTTATCCGCGGCACCACAAGCGAACGAAGGTTCTTATTTTGAGCTGATTTGACGGGTATTAAATTTGCAATGTCGACTTATCAAAATAACCGGGACGTTAACACAAGAGCAGTGGATATCACGATATCGCGGCCCTGATTGCCATCGCTGCTCAGTGTCGAGATTATCCGCGTGACGTAACCATTTTAAAACGTCTCACTTTGTTACTTTGCGTCATGCGCAGCGACACTAAGTATCAGACAATTGTCCGTGCGCACATCTTCCTCATCACCTAACACCAGGCATCCACTAATCCCAAACTAGTGACACCTGTTCAGCGCCTACTTATGGTGATGTTTAACGTGATTGCGTTCCAACTGCTGACGAAATTGATCGAGTGCTGTCAACTGGGCTTCATTCCAGGGTGATTTGCGCACCGACCCTAAGTCTTGCGTCCGAACAGCTGTATGACGGACTTCCTTCAATGCTGTATGGACCCGTTTGCGTAATTCTAAGGCCGGCACACGTAGGGCACCTTCAGAAAAAATCACCCACTGTTCGGCCTGGTCACTCGTGGCGACCGTGACTTGCAGCACCCGCGACTGTTTTTCAGCCGCATACTTTTCAATATAGCTGTCCGCTGTCTGGTCCTTACTCGTCCAGATGATTTCCAAATCCGCCTGGCGATAGCTCTTAGAGTTACCTGGGACGTACATCGCATCAAATACTAGGCTGATATTGAGACCCGTGATTTTCTTATATTCAGTTAACATGCTGATTAACTCATCGCGGGCTTGTGGTAAGCGGTCCGTTTGCTTCAAATGATTGAGCTCGGGCCAATTACCAATCATATTATAAGCATCAACAATCAATAGTTGTTGTTTCATATCATTTTCCCAGTGGATGCCGTGACGTATAGCCTTGATAAATCAACAGACTAGCTGCCACGCTGGCATTCAAACTCTGAACATGACCAATCATCGGAATCGTCAGCATCTCATCGACGTTTTTCTTCAACAATGGGGAAATCCCCTTGCCTTCGTTCCCAATAATGAGGCCGACTGCACCAGATGCATCCCACTGGCGGTAATCCGTTCCGTTCATGTCCGTTCCAAAAATCCAGAGGCCGGCTTCTTGCAGTTGCTTGACCGTCTGAACCAAGTTCGTGACCCGCGCCACCTTGACGTGTTCGATTGCACCCGTCGACGTTTTGGCCACCGTACTGGTCAAGCCGACTGCCCGGCGTTTTGGAATGATGATACCATGTACCCCGGCGGCATCCGCTGTCCGCATGATTGAACCGAGGTTGTGGGGATCCTCGATGTTATCCAAAATCAAGAAAAATGGAGCTTCATCCTTGGCCTTCGCCACGGCAAACAAGTCATCGATCGTCGCATATTCAAACGCGGCGACTCCGACTGCGACCCCCTGATGGTTCGCATTATCGGTCAACCGGTCTAACTTTTGTTTGGGCACATATTGCACGATCAAATTCCGTTTTTTGGCAATTTTAGCAATATCATTCAGCACATCCGCCTGTAACCCACTTTGAATAAAGACTTTGTTGATTTGTTGGTCACTCTTAATGGCGGCCATTGCTGGATGGCGACCAATCACAAAGTCAGCTGCTGTTTGGTCCTGTTCATTATTTGACACTGGAAACCCTCCCTTCATCCACTTGTTTAATGCACCACTGCGCGAGTTCTGCGATTCGGTCCGTCTGTTGGGTCAGTTGTAAATACCCAAATACCGCTTCAAACCCCGTCGAAATACGATAGGTCAGGACGTCCGTGTGTTTGGCAGACGTATGACTCTTGGCATTCCGACCCCGTTTGAATACGTCGACTTCGGTCGGTGTCAGAACTTCTTCGGCCTGCATCCGTTCGATCAACGCCGCTTGAGCCTTGGCTGAAACGTAATGTGTCGCATGATGGTGTAACTTAGTCGCCTTCGTATAACCACTTTCAATCAAGTGTTGGCGAATAAATGGTTCATACACCGCGTCACCGAGGTACGCGAGCGCGATCCCATTTAATTGCTGATAATCAACTTGCATATTATTCCTTTCTAAACCGCACACCCTGAGGCGTATCTTCTAAAATGATCCCTTGCGCTTTCAAGTCGTCACGAATCTGGTCGGCCTTGGCAAAATCCTTGGCTTGCCGAGCTGCTTCGCGTTCATCGATCAGCGCTTGAATCGCGTCGTCTGCCAAACTGGCATTGGCGGGAGCTGCTAAGGTCACGCCAAACACGCCGGCTAACGCCTCGAGGGTCGCACTTAATGCCGTCAAGGTGTCACTTTGAACGGTCGTTTTAGCGGCATACACGTTGGCCAATTTGGCTAATTCATAAACTGCTGCGACCCCGTTCTGGACATTAAAATCATCGTCCATTGCAGTCACAAAATTGTCAGTCAACGTCTTCAGCTGAGCACTGACCGTTTCGTCAGCCCCAGTCGTCGCGTCCTTGAGACGGAACGTTAAATTACGATAAGCATTCCGCAACTTATCCAAATTATTGGCAGCTTCGTCCAGGTTGCCCTGCGTATATTGAATTGGCCGCCGATACTGCGTCGTTGCCATGAAAAAGCGCAACACTTGGGGATCGACCGTCTTGATGATATCGTGGACCGTCACAAAGTTGCCCAGTGACTTGCTCATCTTTTCGTTGTCGTCACCAACCGTCACAAAGCCGTTATGCAGCCAGTAGTTGGCAAACTTCTGCCCAGTCTTGGCTTCACTTTGAGCGATTTCATTCTCGTGATGTGGGAACTCTAAGTCTTGCCCACCACCGTGAATATCAAACGTATCGCCGAGATACTTGGTCGACATCACGGAGCATTCGATATGCCAGCCCGGTCGTCCAGCACCCCATGGGGAATCCCACGAGATCTCACCGGGTTTAGCCGCTTTCCAGAGGGCAAAGTCGATTGGATCTTCTTTACGATCAGTCTCTTCATCCGCCGTATGTTGACTCGCACCAACTTCCAAGTCATCGATTCGTTGGTCTGAGAGTTGCCCATAATTCTTGAACTTACGGGCCCGGTAGTAGACATCACCAGCTGATTCGTATGCGTAGCCCTTATCAATCAGGACTTGGACAAACGCAATAATTTCTGGAATATTTTCAGATGCGCGGGGATGAGCCGTCGCCGGTTCAATATTGACCGCCGCAGTATCTTCCATAAAAGCTTGAATGAACCGGTCCGCCACAGCAGGAACCGTGGTATGGTCCTCAGCAGCTCGCTTAATGAGTTTATCATCAACATCCGTAAAGTTAGAGACATAGTCGACGTGGTAACCCCGGTATTCAAAATACCGCCGAATCGTATCAAAGGCGATTGCGGAGCGGGCATTCCCGATATGAATATAGTTATAAACAGTCGGCCCACAGACATACATCTTCACAACTCCGGGGGTAATTGGTTTAAACGGTTCTTTTTGGCGCGTTAACGTATTAAAAACGCTTAGCATATTGGCGACAACTCCTTTCAATTGAGACGTGTTACTTTACGCGTTGTGTTAGTTATGATTTGGCATTAAAGATGATTAAAACGTGCTAAGTTGGCGTCCTGTTTGTCAGCCGATGCGCTTCCTAGTCCGACTTCCGGGGCCGGCTGACAACGCTGGAACGTAGCCGACGTCGATTTGAACTCACGCAGAAGACCACTGCGCAATTTCAAATACGAGTCTTATTCTAAGCCGGAAGAAAAACACTTCCAGCTAAGAATAATTTGGCTACTGAGCATTGTCCGCCAGCCCCTCCAGTCGGGAAGCCGCTCGAATGGCAGATGAACGGCCACCTATCCTGGCACAATTGACCACTGAATGTTAAAAGACTGGATCTTTATGCGAACTTTTAATCAGTGTCAATGATTGTTTGTTATATTTAAATGTTGATGAGATGATCTGAAATTCCAGTAACAACTAGTCTTGCGATTAGAACGATTAGTCGATAGAATTGCCATCTGTTAGAAGTTCAGACTTTATCATTTCAGGCAAGCTAGAGAAGACTACAAAAAACTGTCTTACAGTTGACTATCAAAATGACTGTTTACTAAGAACCTACGAACAGTTCATCAAAAGTTGGGACCGAACATGTCTGCCATTCGAATACCATCCCGGCTGGAAGGTATTCTGGGCAAGGCCCAGTGGTGAAATTTCACTTAGCAAGCGTTTTTGGCTTGGTTAGTGAAAGACCAGTATTTAAGACGTGGACTTCGGCTTAAATCTGTGTCCACCACGTTCCGGCCATTGACCAGAATGCCTGGAAGCCGGCCTAGGACGCACCTATCACTGCATGTTTACGGTAACTCGCACTGTTTCCAGCGGGTCTCAGCTGGTAGCACTTGAACTTAATAACTGGCACGTTTTAATCATGATGCATGACAAATTAACTCCCACGATACGTGTTACTTTTGATGATAGTTTACCATGTTTGGAGGACAAATGAAAAAGCGCCCCTCATACTGCGGAATCCAATCCCGCCATACAAAAGACACTTTCACGTGCTGCCACGCGAGTCTTACCGACTATCGTTGCACTCATGATGAGCTTCCGACCATCCGGTTATTATCGTGACAATCGCACTAATTTTTAATTGAAACACCTCGGTACACCGCCTGACGACTCGCATACCGATTGCGATTGTAGAACCTACTTCGCTAATTCCGCAATCATGGCATCAAGGTGCTTCTTAGTCGTTTCGCGACCAAGTAATTCGATTGTTTCAGGTAATTCTGGCCCGTGCATTTCATGCGAAACGGCGATCCGAATTGGCATGTATAAGGCACGACCCTTGATCTTCGTATCCTTTTGAATACTCTTGATCGTCTTTTGAATGGCCGTTGCTTCGAAAACGTCGATGTTTTCAATGCGTTGACGGAATTCCTTCAAGACTGGCAATGCCGTGTCATTATCAAGTTCTGCCTTGGCTTCATCATTGATATCAGCGGGACCATTGAAGAACAGGTCGGCTAAGTCAACGATTTGCCCGGTATAACTCATTTGGTTCTTGAAGAGGGACACTAACGTCCGCGTCCATTCGATTTGACTCATGTCTGGGCGTTGTGGCAACCGACCAGCCTTGATCAACTGACGAATTGACATCGCAAAGACTTCATTGTCATCCGCCTTCTTGATGTATTGGTTGTTGACCCATTCGAGCTTCTTCGCATCAAATGCAGCTGGTGACTTGCTTAAACGCTTTTCATCATACATCTTGATGAATTCGCGCTTCGTGAACAATTCACTTTCGCCAACTGGTGACCACCCTAAGAGGATAATGAAGTTAAGCATGGCTTCTGGCAAGTAGCCCAATTCACGATATTGTTCGATGAATTGAAGCACCGTTTCATCACGCTTACTCAATTTCTTACCCGTTTCGGTATTGATGATCAAACTCATATGACCGAACTTCGGTGGTTGCCAACCGAAAGCTTCATAAATCATTAATTGCTTAGGCGTGTTAGCCACGTGGTCATCACCACGGAAGACGTGACTGATTTCCATCATGTGGTCATCCACAACCACGGCGAAGTTATACGTTGGCATACCATCGCGCTTCTTAATGACAAAGTCGCCACCGACCGTCTTGGATTCAAACGAAACGTTGCCTTTGACCATGTCATCCCAAGCGTACGTTTGGTTTTCTGGGACGTGGAAACGGACCACTGGTTGGATACCAGCTTCCTTAGCAGCCGCAATCTTGGCCTGCTTTTCTTCTTCCGTCATACCAGCAAATTCATAGACGTAGTGTGGCATTTCCTTGCGAGCCTTTTGGGCTTCACGTTGGGCCTGCAATTCTTCTTCCGTCATGTAAGATTCGTACGCTTTACCTTCATCAATTAATTGTTGAATCAACGGATCATAGATTGACTTACGTTCAGATTGACGATAAGGGCCAAAGTCGCCGCCCTTATCTGGACCTTCATCCCAATCAATTCCTAACCAGGTCAAGTTATCCATCTGACTCTTTTCACCGTCTTTAACGTTCCGTTTTAAGTCGGTATCTTCAATCCGAAGAATAAACTTACCCTTATTATGCCGGGCAAATAAATAGTTAAACAATGCAGTCCGAGCATTACCAATGTGTAAATGGCCAGTTGGACTTGGTGCGTAACGCACACGAATCTTACTCTTTGCCAATGTGATTAACGCCTCTTTCATATTTTTTCATCTTAAATGTTACGCCGCGCTCCAGTTAACACCAGAATACTGCGACTTTCACTTGCTTTTCCAGTTTACCATGTTTACCACTAAAAATTAAGGTTTCAGACCGAACCCGTTGTAAAAACCTCAAAATCATTTGGGTTGGGCCGCTGCTACGGTTGGATTAGTTGTGGTTGATTCGGATGCAAGCTAAAAGCAAACTTCAAAGTCAAAAGCTGCCAGCTGAGGTACGCTGGAAACAGTGCGAGTTAACATAAACTTGCTGTGGCGGTGACGTCCTACGCCAGCTTCCAGGTATTCGAAGGGCGAACATTTACGGTCCCAACTTTCCATATGAATTAGTCGTTGATTCCTAGGTCAACAGTCCTTTTAATATTCAACTGTCAGACTGGTTCTCATAACAGCTAACCTTTTTTTGCCACGCTTTAAGGCTTATGACAAGCAACTTCACTCAACTTGTCAGAATTTTCTCCATCGTTTGAGATAGCAAAGTCTCGAATTACAAACCAATGTAAGCTTATTAATTAAATTCCGACGATTAAATTCAAGACTAGTGTCCATTGCAATTAGTGAATCATATTCAATAGTCTTCTCAATACTAAAATGCCATAAAGCATTATCAATATCGATTGAAAATTTACTCGAAGGACTTCTCTCCTAATATTCAGTGGTCAATTGTACCCAGATAGGTGGCCGTTCATCCGCCATTCGAACGGCTTCCCGACTGGCCGGCCCGCCGGACAACGCTCAGTAGCCAAATTATTCTTAGTCGGAAGTGGTCTTCTTCCGGCTTAGAATAAGACTCGTATTTGAAATTGCGCAGTGATTTTCTGCGTGAGTTCAAATCGACGTCGGCTACGTTCCAGCAATTGTCAGCCGGCCCCGGAAGTCGGAATAGGAAGAACAAATGCTGACGAACAGTAAGCCAACTAGCACAACGGGAATCACTACCTTTCAACACAGAAACCAGAATACAAAAACAGCAGTCCCCAAAAAGAAAGACTGCTGTTATCAGTAAGGTTAGCGCCGGTTGTTGCGGTTATTGTTGTTACCATTGCTGTGGTTACTGTTGCGATTATTATTACTATTATTGTTATTGTGTTTGTTACTATTACTATCGGCATGGTCCGGAATACCGCGGTTAGAATGGGCTAACCGGGCAAAAATCATGCGGCCCGCATCCGTCTGGAGGGCACTTGTGACGACCACGTCGACCTTTTCGTTGATGTAGAACTTCCCATCTTCGACGACGACCATCGTTCCATCGTCTAAGTAGCCGACCCCTTGTTGGCGCTCACTACCATTCTTAACCACCATGACGTTCATCTCCTCACCCGGAATGACCCGTGGCTTCAGTGATTTGGCCAATTGGTTGATGTTTAAGACTTGGACGTTTTGGAATTCGATCACTTTGTTCAAGTTGTAGTCGTTCGTGACGATCACGCCGTTGACCTTTTTCGCCAACTGGATCAACTTGCTATCGACTTCTGGGATGTCTTCAAAATCACCCTCGTACATTTCAACTGGGATGATATTCTCATTTTGTAGCTTGTTCAGAATATCTAATCCACGGCGGCCACGAACACGTTTGATACTATCCGCCGAGTCAGCGATGTACTGCAATTCATAGAGGACAAAGTTGGGCACCAACAACGTTCCTTCGAGGAAACCCGTTTTGACAATGTCATAGATCCGACCATCAATTAAGATGTTTGTATCCAAAATCTTGTAATGGTGATAATTTTGGTCAGGCTGAGCATCCGTGATTTCCGGGCTGGCTTCTTTTTCACGTCGTCGGAAATTAAAAACTTTACGCCATTCATCGATACGGGTCGTACCGACGCGAGCACCGATGTAACCAAAAAATAGCATCAAAATTATTGGGACGACCGTGTTCAATAAGAATAATGGACTACGACTGAATAATTGCGATATCAGAACCGCGATCAATAACCCAATAATGAATCCAATACTGCCAAACAGTAATGTCATCGGATTTTGTTTGGACAAGTTCTTTTCTACTCGATCCACTAACCGCACCGCGGCATTCGCTAAAAACAGCGACAAAATCCATAAAATCAGCGCTCCCAGCAAAAAATTGGTGAAAACGTTATTCAGCAAAACATTTGGCTGCGACAACAGCATCGTCCATAAATAAGGTAAGTACGTTAGTCCTAACGTGCCCCCCACGACAATGAATACTAGTCGCACCGTTAACTTCTTCATGGCGTCAGCCCCTTTGTTTTAGTAATTTGGTTGTTGTAATGCCAACTGGAGCGCTTCCTTTAAGGTCGCCACCCCAATCACTTCGATGCCCGTCGGAATATCCCAGCCTTGCAGATTATTCTTCGGAATAAAAATACGTTTGAAGCCTAACTTAGCGGCCTCACCGACCCGAGATTCAATCCGATTGACCCGCCGAATTTCACCAGTCAAGCCGACTTCACCGACAAAACAGTCACTCGGACGCGTTTGTTGGTCGCGATAACTGGAAGCTACACTGACGGCAATCGCCAAATCAATCGCTGGTTCATCTAGTTTGACCCCACCAGCGGCCTTCAAATAGGCATCTTGATTTTGAAGCATCAGGCTCGCGCGCTTTTCCAATACCGCCATGATAAGCGAGACCCGGTTGTGGTCCAAGCCACTCGCCGTCCGCTTGGCGTTACCAAATACCGTTGGCGTGACCAGCGCCTGGACTTCCACCAAGATTGGCCGAGTGCCTTCCATTGAAACGACGATGGCTGAACCAGTCGCATCTTTGAGCCGTTCTTCCAGGAAGATTTCGGATGGATTGGCAACTTCGTAAAGCCCCCCCGTCCGCATTTCAAAAATACCGAGTTCATTTGTGGAGCCAAACCGGTTCTTAACCGCACGTAGAATCCGATAAGTGTGGTGCGGGTCACCTTCAAAGTACAGCACCGTATCCACCATGTGTTCCAAAATCTTTGGACCGGCGATCGCACCGCCCTTAGTCACGTGACCGACGATAAAAATCGTAATGCCGTTGGTCTTGGAAATTTGTAATAATTCTGCCGTAATTTCTCGAATCTGGGAAACGGAACCAATCGCTGAATCCATATCCGGCTCCTGCATCGTTTGAACCGAGTCGATTACGACAAAGTCCGGATGAGTCTCTTCAATCGTTGAGCGAATATTTGACATGTCCGTTTCAGGATATAAGAAGAAATCTTCGCTACTAACGGCCAAACGGTCAGCCCGCATCTTGACTTGTGCAGCACTTTCTTCCCCCGTGACGTATAGCACGGAGCCCCCCGTTTCAGCCAGCTGGCCAGAAACTTGCAATAGTAGCGTCGACTTCCCAATGCCGGGATCCCCACCAATTAACACTAAGGAACCAGGAACGACCCCGCCACCGAGAACGCGGTTGAACTCCTTCAACTTGGTTTTGACGCGCGGCGTCTTCGTCAGTGAAACTTCTTTTAACCGTTGTGGTTTCGCCGACTTACCGGCAAAGCTCACCCGGGACTTGCGGTCTGGCTTCGTATCAAAATGTTCTTCCGTCAACGTATTCCATTCACCACAGTTCGGACACCGGCCTAAATATCGCGGTGTCGAATAACCGCAGTTTGAACAAACAAACTGAGTTTTAGCTTTTGCCACTCAAGCGCGCCTCCATTTTCTCGTCAAATACGGGCCAAACCCGTCTTTTCTGTCAATCGACCATAAGTTTATTTTACCATTATTAATCATTAAAGCCGTTAAATCACACTAGCTTAATTGATTTTTTATTAATTCGCTACTTATTTGTTGAGCCAAAGCCACCAGAACGCGTGGTTGTCACATTTTCTTCATCCGTCACCGTCAAATAAGGGGTGAAAATTCCTTGAGCAATGCGTTCACCCTTTTTGATGTGCACATCACGAATCCCCATGTTGATCAATTGAACGAAAATCGCGCCTTCATTTTTCGGATTGTCATAGTAATCCGCATCAATGACGCCGATACCGTTTGGTAAAATCAGATTGCGTTTAAGCGGGTTACTTGAACGGTTGGCTAATAGTAAGTATTCGCCATCATTCATAAACGCCTTAATACCAGTTGGAACCAACCAGGGTTTCAGCACCTTAGCAGCGGCATCTAGGTCCGTCGTCGAAGCCGTTTCACTCCGATGTAATTGCCACAATACCTTGATAAAATTCAATTTCCAAATCGACGGCAACGTGAAGTCTTCCGCTGCCTCAAAATCATACCCCGCTGCCTGCTTCGTCGCGCGATATGGTAAGTGTAACCCTGCTTGTGCATACTGACTCACAATTTTAAAACCCCGTGCCATTTCAATTCCCACTTTCATCGTTTAATTTCATTAGTTAGGTGGCGACCAGCTGAGCAAGCCTGACATTCGTCGCTCGCCGTCTAGCTAGCAATCAGATTAACACTCGGTCCAGGCTGATACGAATCAGCCGCTTTTGCCCAGCTTTACCCGCTTTCAACCGGCAACCATTAGTGTTCACATTTTACCATACTTAAGCCGCCAGCTCGTGGTTTGATGGTCGAAAATCCATCCGACTGAAAAGCGGCATTTATATCGTTCGTTATGGATGCGCTTACTCTAATTAGTCGTCGCCAATTATCCGTCTTGTTCGGGCCCAAAACGCACCACTTTATCTGGAACAGCAGATGCTGCCCCTACTGCAACAGTATCTTACTCGTGCTCAAAGCTCACCACTTGGGTTGGTACACTATCACTCACTTATTGGCAACGTTTCCGAGTCGAAATGCGATCTCACTATCCAATTCGCGATAGGGAAAATCTGACTGTAAAATCCACGTTTTAAACTTCCACGATTATCCACGGAAGTTTCGTTGACAAAACGGGCATTTACCGGTTTAATTACGGTAGGCATAAAACCCTTTACAAGGTGGTGAAATCAATGGAATTCACGCGTGAAGCACACCGTTTTTATTTTAATGATGAAACTGGCAAGTTAGCTGGTGAAATTACCTTCCCGGCCATCAATGATGACCAGACTTGGGTCATTGAACACACTTTTGTTCGTGACGATTACGGTCACCAAGGCATCGCCGGGCAATTGACCCGCGCAGTCATCGAGGCCGCACGAGCAGAAGGCAAACACATTCAGCCGCTCTGCACTTACGCCAAGGCTTACTTTGATCGGCACCCTGAAGCTGCCGACGTTTTAGTCACTAGTTCTCAATCAAAGGAGTAATCTCAAAATTATGAATCAGGATCAGTTAAAACAACTCGTTGGTCAAAAGGCCGTTGAATACATTAAAGACGGCATGCAAGTCGGCCTTGGAACCGGTTCAACGGTCAAATTCATGGTCGATGCACTCGGTGAACGGGTCAAAAACGAACATTTGAACATTGTCGGCGTCTCCACTTCTGACCGTACGGCTGCTCAAGCCAAAGCACTCGGGATTCCAATGAAGTCCGTTGATGAAGTCGACCACCTAGATTTAACCATTGATGGCGCCGACGAAATCTCCGACAATTTTCAAGGTGTCAAAGGCGGTGGCGCTGCCTTGCTCTTCGAAAAAATCGTGGCCATCAATTCTGATAAAGTCATGTGGATCGTTGATGAAAGTAAAATGGTGCACCAATTAGGCGCCTTTGGACTCCCCGTTGAAGTCATTCCTTACGGGAGCCAACACGTCTTCGAAAAAATGGCGGCTCGCGGCTACAATCCCGTTTTCCGGAAAGTTAACGACGAACTCGTGCGGACCGATTCTAACAATATTATTATCGACCTGCACATCGATCCAATCACCGACCCACACGCTTTAGCCGAAGATTTGATTCACATGGTTGGCGTCGTTGAACACGGCCTATTCTTAGACATGGTCAACACTGTTATCGTCGGCCACGCCAACGGTCCAGAAGTCATTGAGACCCGGGCCTAGTTAATCCCAACGGAAAGCTTGCCCCACCCGGCATAAACCGATACAATGAGAATTAGATTAAAGGAGAGTGATCTTTTGAGTAAAGCAATCAGTATGGATCAAATTGCTAACTTTCAAGCCGACTTGGACCAACGTCCAG
This sequence comes from Lactiplantibacillus sp. 7.2.4, assembly GCF_018991185.1. NCBI lineage: Bacteria > Bacillati > Bacillota > Bacilli > Lactobacillales > Lactobacillaceae > Lactiplantibacillus > Lactiplantibacillus sp. 7.2.4. The sequence continues at coordinate 2,407 of NZ_JAGYGS010000058.1, read as the reverse complement.
AAGCCAAAGTCATCGAACGTAGCGTGACGAAGAACGGCATCTTAGCAAGCAGTCAAGATATTCAGGCGATGAGCCAAACGACCCCCGTATTTTCAATCGATTTGGATACCGGCGAAGTCGCTAACCAAAAACAAAGTGGTCGTTGCTGGATGTTTGCCGCTTTAAATACCATGCGGCATTCATTAGCTGAAAAATTCAACTTAAAGCACTTCGAATTATCCCAAAACTATACCTTCTTCTGGGACAAATTCGAAAAGGCCAACTACTTCTACGAAAACGTCTTGGCAACCGCCGACCAACCAACTAGCAGCCGTAAAGTGGCTTGGTTGATGACCACGCCACAACAAGACGGTGGCCAATGGGATATGCTCGTTGCCCTTATTCAGAAGTACGGTATCGTGCCTAAGAGTGTCATGCCAGAAACTTACAACAGTTCAAAATCCGCTGAAATCAACAGCACACTTAACTTAAAGTTACGTAAAGATGCCGTTGAATTGCGTGAATTAGTCGCTGCTGGTACTAGCGATGACGCCATCCAGGAACGTAAAGAAAAGATGTTAAATGAAGTTTACCGGATGTTAGCCTATGCTTTCGGCGAACCCGTTTCACATTTTGACTGGGAATACCGCGATGACAAGAAACAGTACCATATCGACCAAAACTTGACACCGCAAAGTTTCTTCGGAAAATACGTTGGTTGGAACTTAGATGACTACGTTTCAATCATCAACGCACCAACTGATGACAAGCCATATAACCACACCTACACGATTGAAATGTTAGGGAACGTCTTGGGCGGCCGCGAAGTTAAGCATTTAAACGTCTCCATGGCCGACTTCAAGCAACTCGCCATCAAGCAATTACAAGCTGGACAAAGCGTCTGGTTCGGTTGTGATGTGGGTAAATCCTCTGACCGGCAAAAAGGTGTCATGGCAACGGACGTCTACAACAAGGACGAATTATTCGACGTTGATTTAGCAATGTCCAAGGCTGAACGCCTCGATTACGGCGAAAGTCTGATGACCCACGCCATGGTTATCACCGGTGTCGACTTGGTTGACGGCCAACCAACTAAATGGAAGGTTGAAAACAGCTGGGGCGATAAAGTTGGGTCCAAAGGCTTCTTCGTCATGAGTGACGCTTGGATGGACGAATACTGCTACCAAGTCGTCGTCAACAAAGAATTCTTGCCTGACAACTTGAAACAAGCTCAAGCTGAAGAACCAACTGTCTTAGCCCCTTGGGATCCAATGGGTGCTTTGGCTTAATTGAAACTAGAAAGCTCTACTGCCAATCATCGTCGTTGATTACCACGCAACAATGATTGACCACAATTTATGCGTCGCCACGGATTATTATCCTGGCGACGCTTTTTTATTAGGCAACGCAACACTCCCCTTTTAAGTCACGTGTTAAGTTGTCATGAATCGTGATTCAAACGTGCCAATTGGTTAGTTTGTTGTTCGTCAGCCGATGCGCGCCTTAGTCCGACTTCCGGGGCCGTCTGACAATTGCTGGAACGTAGCCGACGTCGATTTGAACTCACGCAGAAACCCGCTGCGCAATTTCAAATACGAGTCTTATTCTAAGCCGGAAGCAGCCCACTTCCAGCTAAGAATAATTTGGCTACTGAGCATTGTCAGCCAGCCCCTCCAGTCGGGAAGCCGCTCGAATGGCGGATGAACAGCCACCCATCTGGGTACAATTGGCCACTGAATATTAAACCCTGAACCTCCAGGCAAATTGAGTCTGTATGGACGATCAATTTATGAAAGTCAAATACTAGGAAAATTATTCGCCAGATTATTCACTAACTTTATATAGTAACTATTCTTGAAATTAGTCGATAGCATTGTCTTTCTTTTGGCATCTACACTTTGCGATTTCAGATGATTAGGCTAAATCCATATAACGTTCAGCAATGCGGACGTCTGGCCAATAATAGTCTGCTAAATTGGTGATGATCGGAAACCAGTCTTACAGTTGAATCTCAAGATAACTGTCTGTTAAGAATCAATGATCCGTCCATTTAAAGTTGGACCCGCAATGTCTGCCCTTCGAATACAATCCCGGCTGGAAGGTATTCTGGGCAAGGCCAAGTGGTGAAATTCCACTTAGCAAGCGTTTTGTGCTTGGTTAGTGGAAGACCAGTATTTAAGACGTGATTTTCGGCTTAAATCTGTGTCCACCACGTCACGGCCATTGCCCAGAATGCCTGGAAGCCGGAATAAGACGAATCTATTACTGCAAGTTTACGCAAAACCGCACTGTTTCCAGCGGGCCTCAGCTGGCTGCTCTTGAACTTAAGAATTGGCACGTTTTAATCACGATTCACATCAAATTAGCCGGGAAAGAGAAACGCAATAGTCCCATCAAATAAAAAAACAGACGCAAATCACTCGCTAAA
>NZ_JAGYGS010000057.1:0-21132 GCF_018991185.1 Lactiplantibacillus sp. 7.2.4 | reverse complement strand
GCTAAAATTTCTAACTTAATTTGACATTTGAAGCATTATAAAAACTTTAAATTAAGGAAATCGATAAGAGGTACCGCTTACATAGTTAAAAGTATCACAAAATCATTTAATTGTGAAACGCAAAAATGTTATTATTAATAAGTAAAACTGATTATTAGAAGGAGACGGAGAAATGAATATTTCACATTTGAAAGTTTTCATTAACTTAGCAGAGACGTTGAATTTTTCATTGACTGCTAAGGCAATGAATTTAACACAATCTGCGGTCTCACAGGCAATCAAATCAATTGAAATCGAACTTGGATTTTCTCTGTTTAAGCGTACTAAACGGCAGGTCAGTTTAACAAAGAGCGGTGCACTGTTTTATCGTCGGGTTACAACCGTCTTGAGTAATTTTGATAAAGCTGTTATTGATAGTCGTGAAGTGTACCAACGCGAGAAAAGTACATTAACGATTGGAACAACAGGCACGAGTTTTGAGTCTCATGCGCTACCTCTAATGATTAAAAATTATCGTAAGGCATATCCTGATGTGAAGATTTACCTAGAATATTTTAATCATAATCGGCTAAAACAACATTTATTAAATAAAGAGTGTGATTTGATTTTTACAACGCAAGATGATCTTTATGATACACCTAAAATTGCTTTTACTAAGCTTGTTGGTGGGTACTTTTGTGCCTTGGTTCCGGTTGGAAATGAATTGAGTCAGCGTTCCGAATTACCATTAGATTCGTTTGAACAACAAAATTTGATTCTTTTAAATGATAATTGGTGTCCGCCTGAACAGTTAAAATTACAACGATTATTGCAAAATAGTTATCCAGATCTTGAAACAACATTTGTGGATAACGTTGCAGTGGCGAACACCATGGTCGAAGCAGGGTTAGGAATCACGGTCATGCCAAATTTCATTAGTTGTACCAATCGGCAACTTTTCAAGATGATCCCGCTGGATTATTCGGTGGATTTAGTATATGGTACAGGAACACTAGTACAGCTACCTTCAGATGCAGCAAGTGATTTTACCAGATGGTTGGTCAAATATGATACTTTTGCGTAACATGGGAGATTAGAGGATGAACAGAGGTAGCTTATAGTGAAAAAATCAGGTCTACCGATTGTAGATATCTGTTGCTCTCATGAGACTGTTACAGTGAATGAATTGTGACACAGTTAAAATATGATTTTAAAGGAGTCGAAGAATAACCATGCTAAGAGGACTATCCCCTTTAACTTGCACTAATTTGATTAGATTGGTGCTTTTTTTGTTGACAAATCCTGTTATATCAGTGATTTGAGACAAAACGGACGAAGAAAAATACTTTAAAAAGTTGAGAAAAATCTTCTACCACAGAATGCAAAACGTTTCCGAGTGAAAAACTGGTGCTACGGGAAAAGCGTACTTAGAATTTCGATAAAATGTTTTATGGGATGTTGTAATATGTAAAAGTAACAATTATGATAACCGGTTGACATACTAGTCTAAATAATATATGATGTAATCGTTTTCAAAATAATGTCAATCGGTTGACACAAACGATTAGGGGTAGTTAATATGTCTAAAGGTAAACTCAGTATGTTCAAAAATACGTCGTATCTGCAGAGCTCCGTAACGATTCTTTTGTTTTTTACATCATGGGGCGTTTGGTGGTCATTCTTCCAGTTATGGCTGACATCTACTAAAAATGGTCTGGGATTGTCAGGTAGTGCGGTTGGTACGATTTATTCGGCAAATTCAGTAGTGACTTTAATTTTGATGTTTGTCTATGGTGCACTACAAGATAAATTACAATTAAAGCGGACGTTATTAGTCGGATGTGCGATACTTGAAACTTTGATTGGTCCTTTCTTTACTTGGATTTATGCGCCACTACTGAAGCACAGTTTTGTAATCGGTATCATTATTGGCGCTATCTTTTTATCTGCAGGGTTTTTAGCTGCATCTCCAGTTTTTGAAGCCTTTATTGAAAAAATTAGTCGGAAGTTTGATTTTGAATATGGTCAGGCACGGGCATGGGGATCATTTGGTTATGCACTCTCAGCGCTATTAGCAGGCTTTTTGTTTGTAATCAATCCCAAACTCAATTTTTGGTTTGGATCCCTATTTGGATTATTTTTATTATTAAATTTACTGTTTTGGAAACCAAAGCAATCTTCCAAGAAACATACAGCAAGTGTTGTGAATAACGAAAAATCGGCACCGACTTTGAAGGAAATGGCTGGTGTACTTAAGGTACCACAATTATGGCTGATAATTATTATCGTAATGTTTACTTGGACTTTTTATACTGTGTTTGATCAACAGATGTTTCCCGAATTTTATACACAACTATTCGCAACACCAGCACTGGGACAAAAGATGTATGGGACATTAAACTCGATTCAAGTTTTCTTTGAAGCAATCATGATGGGTGTTGTGCCAATTATTATGCGGAAGATAGGTGTTCGGAATACGCTGTTATTAGGAATGCTAGTAATGTGCATTCGAATTGGTGGTTGTTGTTTGGTTGTTGATCCGGTAGGTGTTTCATTGATTAAAATGTTACATTCGCTTGAGGTGCCATTATTCTGCTTGCCAATTTTTCGCTATTTTACATTACATTTCAATACGAAGCTTTCTGCAACGCTCTATATGGTTGGATTTCAAGTTGCAGCTCAAGTCGGTCAAGTTATTTTGTCCACGCCACTCGGTGCATTGCGTGACCAAATTGGTTATAGCGCGACTTTCCGAGTTATCGCAGGAATCGTTTTCTTAGCAGCCGTCTTTGCCTTTTTCGTTTTGAAAAAGGATGATCAAGACGTTGAAGGCCAACCATTGGAACGTGAAGAAGTTATTGGCTGAGTATATTACAAGTCAGGATAAATTGGAAATGAGGACAAAAATGGAAAATACAAAAGTAATGACTGTTAACAATAATCGTTATCGATTAGGTTATCATATTATGGGACCGGCCGGATGGATTAACGATCCCAATGGATTTTGTTATTTCAAAGGATATTATCATATTTTTTATCAATTCTATCCATATAGTGCTGAGTGGGGGCCAATGCATTGGGGACACGCACGAAGTAAAGATTTAGTTAATTGGGAAAGCCTTCCAATTGCATTAACTCCCGGCGACCCGGAAGACCGTAATGGGTGCTTTTCTGGTAGTGCCATTGTCAAGGATGATACGCTATATTTAATTTATACGGGCCATCATTATTATGATGGCGATGATAACCCTGACCATTTTTGGCAGAATCAAAATCTTGCATTCTCTACAGATGGTATCCACTTTGAAAAGTATGCGCACAATCCGATTATTGCGACAGCACCAGACGACAATACGCAGCATTTTAGAGATCCTAAGGTTTGGCAACGAAATGGACAATACTATTTGGTTCTTGGTAGTCAGGGCTCAGATAAGCTAGGCCGCACTTTATTATATCGGTCTAAAGACCTGAAAAAGTGGAATTACCTGGGTCCCATTGCTAGTGCTCGCCCGGAAGCTAACGAAGGCTATATGTGGGAATGCCCAGATTTATTCACATTGGCAGAGCAACAGGTGCTATTGACCTCACCACAAGGTATTAAAGCAGACGGACATCGATTCCTAAACTTGCATGAAACGGGTTACTTTGTTGGTAGGCTTGATTATGGTCGACCAAGTTTGGCAGATCGAAGCAATTTTACAGAATTGGATCATGGGCATGACTTTTACGCGTCCCAAACCACACTTGCACCGGATGGCCGCCGAATCGTTATGGGTTGGATGGCAATGTGGGAATCCAACATGCCAGAACAGGCCGATGGTTGGGCTGGTGCCCTGACAGTTCCCAGAGAACTAACGTTAAAATCTGGACATTTGTGGATGCGGCCAGCCAGAGAATTAAAAGCACTGCGGACAGCAACCATGCTTGATCAAGTCATGCATCTAGAACAGCCAGTCACACTACGACCAAAGCATCGGCAGGCTGAAATCAATATGACTGCAGATTTGACAACGACAAGTGCAGCGGTAATTCAGTTACAACTAAAAACAAATCAGGAGCTAGTTACTTTAACGTATGATCAAGCCAATAACCAACTCGTTTTAAAACGTGGTGACCGACCTGACAAACGTTATGCGCACCTCACACAATCGTCAGCAGAATTACAGTTAAATGTTTTTATGGATACAAGCTCATTAGAGATCTTTGTAAATGATGGGGATGCTGTGTTTACTGAGCGTGTTTATTCAGAAACACAACCACATTTTGAAATTACTAGTAATCAGGTTATTCAAGGACACGTGACACTTTATGATTTGAAAAACCATACGGTAGCGTTTTAGGGGGATAAGAATTTATGTTAATTGGTAGTATTGAAGCTGGTGGAACGAAATTTGTCTGCGCTGTGGGTAATGAGGATTATCAAATTAAAGATCGCGCAGTTTTTCCCACGACTACACCAGCAGAAACATTAGCAAAGGTGATTGATTATTTTAAACAGTTTGATTTGAGTGCATTAGGAATTGCTTCTTTTGGTCCAATTGAGATTCGAAAAAACTCGTCAAAATATGGCTATATTACCAATACACCAAAGCCACATTGGAAGAATACGAACTTTGTTGGCCCACTTCAACAAGCTTTAAACGTACCAATGACGTGGACGACTGATGTGAATGGTTCAGCCTATGGTGAATACATTATGGCATCCTTGGCAAATGAGCACACTGACTCGCTAGTTTATTATACGATAGGAACGGGAGTTGGTGCTGGGACCGTTATTGCTGGTCAGTTATTGGGGAGCTTAGGACATCCAGAGATGGGACATGTATTTGTGAAGCGGCATCCTGATGATTTGAATTTTAGCGGTATTTGTCCCTTTCATAGTGATTGCTTGGAAGGACTCGTGTCAGGGCCGACCTTTGAAGCGCGGACAGGCCGACCTGGCAAGGATGTTTCTTTGAATGATCCTGTATGGGATATCATGGCTAACTATGTTGCTCAGGCCGCATTACAAACCACACTGACGATTCGTCCAGACAAAATTGTGTTTGGTGGTGGCGTCATTAGTGAACCATTCTTAATCAAAATTCGAACGGCTTTTGAACAATTATTGAACGGGTATCTGGAATTACCACCATTAGATCAGTACTTGGTCATGCCAGCAATTGTTAATAATGGTTCAGCAACGATTGGTAATTTAGCATTGGCACTAAAATCATTAAATGCGTAATGGCTAGTACATTTAACCTAGAAACCTATAGTATAATGAAAGTTATACTGAGGAGTGGGTTATAATGGCGAAACTAGAAGACGTTGCAACATTGGCTAATGTTTCAAAAACAACGGTCTCGCGAGTGCTTAATCATCGCGGTTACTTGAGTGAGCAGACGATTAATAAGGTCCATCAGGCAATGGCGACCCTTAATTATCGACCTAACGTTATTGCCCAGCAATTGTATAAAAACCAAACGAATCTAATTGGTATTTTGTTGCCAACTGTAGCCAATCCGTTTTTTGGTGAACTTAGTGTTGCCTTAGAGCGTCGTTTGTATCAACAACATTATAAAGTGTTGATTGGTAATTCGATGAATGATTCCGATAAAGAACAGGATTATCTAGAGCAATTGTTGAATAAACAAATTGATGGCCTTATTGTTGGTACACATAATCGTGGTATTCGGGAATATCAGGAGATGAATCTGCCAGTGGTAGCCATTGATCGAATGGTGAATACGGATATTCCAATTGTTGCTGCCGATAATTATGCTGGCGGTAAATTGGCAACAGAGCTATTACTTAAGGGTGGTGCGACAAAGATCATTCATGTCAACGGTCCCAAAAAGTTGGCAGTAGCTGCACACCGGCGTCGTGAAGCGTATGAAGATGTCATGCGGCTACACGGATTGACACCGATAACGTATGAAATTGACTTTAATATTGCTGAAAGTGATAAGAAAGCGCAATTGCAGCAGATTTTTAGTGATTACCCAGATGTTGAGGGCATCTTTTCATCAAATGATACTGATGCGGCGTTATTGTTACAAATTGCAGCTGAAATGGGTCGGCGTGTTCCTGATGATTTTCGGCTAATTGGCTTTGATGGTACTCAAATCGTTCGCGAATTGTTGCCGCAATTAACGACCATTATTCAACCAATTGACGAGATTGCCACCCAAGCGGTTAGTACTTTACAACGTCGAATCAAAGGAGAACAGACTGATCATGAGATTATTTTACCGGTGAAGCTGTGGCCAGGAGCGACGATTTAAGGCTTGTGGAGAAACACTCTATTTACATTTGCTACGTCGCAAAAGCGTTGCTGAAGGTTTCGCCAGCGTTTGAAATTTTAGATGCCACCCAACGTGCCTTTTTCGTTGAAATGGGGAGTCGCACCGGTGGCTTGATGATTACGAATGCAATTCAGCATAAATACGGGTTAGTCATGAATGAGGCGGCTTATAAGTTGCAAGCGGGATTCAATTACCAGTTAAGCCCGCAACCACCGATGACGGAGTCCGGTTTCCTAACAGTCTTACCGCAAAATGGGCGCTTGGTGAAGTTTGATGTTGCGTCATTACGCCCAGAAGTCCAGCATATCGAGACTAACTTTGAGATTGGTCGGGAATATGATGAGATGGATGAATCCACTGATTACATCGCGATGGTTCAATTTGATGCACCGAATGATGATGCGATGCAACATAAAATCGGAAAGATAAATCGGATTATCAAGCACAATTTAGTTTGGGGATAACCGAGCGTTAACTGGCGTCGTTGTCGTTCGGTTGGTAGCTTAAATGGATTGAACTCACTGGTATTACTAGGTTACGAAAACATGTATGACATTTAGAAGCCTTACCGTGCCGTCCAGGGACAACTTGGTAAGGCTTTTAATTATGCAGCAAGGGGTAAAATTACTACTTTTGACGCATCGTAAACTTTTTGCTCTTGTGTTGATTTAATTAATAGTATCCTATTGTTATGAAGAAATATGGCGTAATCAATAAAATGGAAGGAGACGGTCATGTGCAACGAACGCAGCAACTTTTAACTACTTTAGTAACTAGTTACACCCAGCTATTAGGTCCCAATTTAGTCGGAATCTATTTACACGGTTCATACGTACTTGGTTCCTATAATGAGGATGTCAGTGATTTGGATTACGTTGTCGTGGTGCGCCACGCGTTGACTGCCACGAACAAACGGGAGTTGATGAGCGTTACTTTGCACAAACTATGGCCATTAGCACCCAAAAAAGGGTTAGAATTTCACGTTATGGTCCAATCGGCGTTGCGACCGTTTCAAACGCCAATTCCCTTTGATTTTCATTTTTCAAAATATCATTATCAAGATTACATTCAATCACCAAATCAGTATATACAAACGATGCATGGGACTGATCCCGACCTAGCAGCCCACTTAACAATTATGAATCACTATGGTCAAGTCTTAACCGGGCCTGCCATTGCGGAAGTGTTTAGTCCAATTCCACCCGCCGTTTACTGGCAGGCTTTAGTTTTTGATATTGCGGATGCTCAGACCGAGATAACAGTTGATCCGGTGTACGTGACATTAAATTTATGTCGGGTTTTAGCTTACCAACGGTCGGGACTGATTCTGTCAAAAAGTGGGGGTGGTCAATGGGGATTAGCCTACCTAGATTTGCGGTGGCGGCCATTAATCAACGCCGCCCTTCAAACGTACAGTGGCGACTTGCCGTCAATTCGATTTGATTCGAGTACCCTAACAGATTTTGCCACCATGGCTTTAACCACGATTTTATAAAAAACTGGTGAAACATGTCGTAAAGTGAACCCCCTTAGTTGGAGTAACTCCAAACTCAGGGGGTTCACTTCACTGTTTTTCTGGCTACGGTCTACGCTGCTTCGATTTGTATCTTGCTTAAGTAGTTTTCAGACGAATCCTAGTATCACCTATCACCGAGTGACTGGAACAGACATGATAGGTCAAAGCCTTACCGAGCCGTTTAAAGACGGACTCGGTAAGGCTTTTAATGTGGCTGAAAATCAGTAACAATCGCGTCGCCAGGTTTATCAGCGATGATTCTAACTTTCTAGCATAGGAGTGTGCGGCCACTTTCATGATTGATAAGTAAAACTTATGAAAAGGCGACGTTTTTGGAATTGGTCGATTATCATTTTGCTTGTAAGATATCACTTGTAAATTAAATCAAAAACAAGTGAAGTTAGAAAAGGAGATTTAAAACGATGTATGAAGATTTAAAAGGTAAAACAGCTGTCATTACTGGTGGTTCTAAAGGAATTGGTCATGCCATCGCTGAAAGGTTTGGCCAAGAGGGCATGAACGTTGTGATTAACTATAACAGTGATCCAGCTGGTGCTGAATCAGCGGTAGCAAGCGTTGAAAATAAAGGCGGCCATGCCGTTGCAGTTCAAGCTGATATTAGTACTGAGCTAGGGGTGCAGTCTTTATTAGATGCTGCGATTGAGAATTTTGGTGATTTGGATGTCTGGATCAATAATGCGGGGATGGAGATTAAATCACCGACCCATGAGTTAAGCCTAGATGCTTGGAATAAAGTGACAGCAATTGATCAAACCGGTGTGTTCTTGGGTTCACGAATTGCTTTGGCCTATTTTAAGAAGCACGGTAAGGCGGGCAATATTATTAATATGTCTTCTGTTCATGAACGGATTCCTTGGCCAACTTTTGCGAGCTATGCGGCAGCTAAGGGCAGCGTTAAACTTTTTACCCAAACTATCGCTATGGAATATGCAAAGGATAATATTCGGGTCAATGCGATTGGACCTGGTGCAATCAATACACCAATTAACGCGCAAAAATTTGCCGACAAGGCGCAATATGATCAGACCGTAAAAATGGTTCCGATGGATCGAATTGGTGATCCGGAAGAAGTTGCTGCTGGTGCTGCTTGATTGGCCTCCAACGAATCGAGTTATGTTACGGGGATTACCCTCTTTATTGATGGTGGGATGACCCTATACCCCGCTTTCAAAGATGGTCAAGGTTAAATCTGATTTTTAGAAGTTGGCAGACATGGCTGTGCGTATCAGCGTATCACGAGTGTATTATGAGTGATTCAACGTTAACTGGAGATTGAGAAAATGATTTAGGTGTGAAGGGTGTGAAAAGTTATGGGAATTTTATTAGCGTTGATCCCCGCAATTGGCTGGGGAATTCAACCTTTAATTGCACGGAAAGTTGGCGGCACGCCCGCTAACCAGATTGTTGGGACGGGATTGGGCGCCTTGCTGATTGGTCTAATTATTTGGTTAATCAAAGGGAGCGTCTCTGGGACTGCTTTTTGGCTCAGCTTTGGCGCCGGCTTCTTATGGTCATTGGGTCAAGTTGGTCAGTATATTTCATTTACACATCTTGGTGTGACCCGGACAATGCCAATTTCGACTGGGCTACAAATTATCGGAACGTCATTGATTGGCGTTTTGGCTTTCGGCGAATGGCCAGGAAACACCGCCAAACTCATTGGCGCAGTTGCAATTTTGCTGGTGATTATTGGTGTGGCACTTACCGCAATTACTGATCACAAGGGTCAAGGCGCAACGTCAATTGGATATGGACTGTCGATCTTAGTTCCGACTACCATTGGCTATTGGGCCTATGGTGCACTACCGAAGATGATTCATGCAGCTGGAATTCAGTTGTTTTTCCCGGAAATGTTAGGAATCTTCGTCGGTTCACTAATATATGCGCTAGTTAGAACTAAGGGCGCCGCTTTAGGTCAAAAAGAGACCTGGCAAAATGGGTTCATCGGAATCGTCTTTGGTATTTCATCATTGGCTTATATTTTTGCTGCACAATCAGCAGGTGTCGCGACTGCTTTTGTGATTACGCAGTTAAACGTCGTCGTTTCGACGCTGGGTGCAATGTTGCTTTTACATGAAGGAAAAAGTCATCGCGAACTGAGATATACGCTGGTTGGCCTTGGGCTGATTGTGATTGGCAGCATGATGACAGCGACTTTATGAGCTGAGTAATTGGAGATTATAAACTATGAGTATTTTTGATGATTTAAGAGCTGGTCAAATGATTAATATTGGTAATTCGCAATACCAAAAAGAAGTTCATGGCGAAATTGACCGCTGTAATGACCTTTGTCATGAAATCAATGCGACGATTCCTAGCGATCGAGAGCGGCTTGTGGAATTAGAAAATAAATTATTACATGGCCAGATACACGACGGGACGTTTTTTACACCACCAATGTTTATTGACTGTGGCAATCAGGTCCATCTTGGGCAGAATGTTTACGCCAATCATAATTTGACGATGATGTCGTTGGGCACCATTACCATTGATGATGGTGTCATGATGGGGCCCGGAGTGGGTTTGTTTACGGTCAATCATGACCCGGCTAATATTCGGAACGTTATGACCAAAGAAATTCATATTAAAAAGAACGCGTGGCTTGGCGCTCGCGTCAACGTTGCCCCCGGTGTAACGATTGGTGAAAATGCCATCATCGGCACGGGAGCCGTTGTTACAAAGGATATTCCTGACAATGCGGTTGCAGTGGGGGTCCCAGCTAAGGTGATCAAGTATAACAAAGTACAACAGTAACCAATCATTTTTAGGAGGTTGTGAGAGATGGATGAAACTGAATTTAATATCGCAAACATTTATGGTCGTGGAGAAGCCAACACTGCTTTTGCGCAATACTTTTCTGGGCGGTCCTTTTTAAACCCAATCACTGAGCCCGGAAAGTCGACGCTTTTCATTGCTAACGTCACTTTTGAACCGGGATGTCGCAATAATTGGCATATTCATCATGCCACTGAGGGTGGTGGACAGATTCTGCTGTGTGTTGCCGGTGAAGGCTGGTATCAGGAAGCAGGGCAACCCGCACAAAGTCTCAAACCTGGGGACAAAGTGATTATCCCTGCTAATGTGAAGCATTGGCATGGCGCTAAGGCGAATAGCTGGTTTAGCCACATTGCAATTGAAGTCCCTGGTAAAAATACGAGTAATGAGTGGCTGGAAGCCGTCAGTGATGAAGCTTACAATCAACTCGCAAAGTAAGCCACTGCCATGCGGATGATTTTTAGGTGAAGGGGCAGGTTGGATTGAAAAATAAGAAAAGTGTCATTGCCGGTTTGATTGTTTTAGCAGCGTTATTTTTTATCGGGGTCCGCGTTTATCAACTTCAAAATGATCACAATCAAACGGATCGTGTGGACAAAGTAGCGCAGCATCCTCGGAAACAGACAAGTCAAGCAAACCGAACAATTGTTGTGTTCTTTTCCCGTGCGGGTCAAAATTATCCGAATCGCGATTTAAAGGTTGGCGATACGAACCAAATTGCCAATCTTATCACGCAGCAAACTGGTGCGAAACAATATCGGATTGTTCCAAAACAAGCCTATCCGTATAATTACCAAGCAACCGTGAAGCGGGCGACTAGGGAACAGAATGAAAATGCACGTCCGAAAATTAAAAATAAGTTACCTAATTTTAAAAAATATGACACCATTTTTCTAGGTTATCCAATTTGGGATGCCCATTTACCAATGATTTTGCATACCTTTATGGCCTCCGCACAATTGAACGGTAAAATAATCATCCCATTCTCAACTAACGCGGGTTCAGGCTGGTCGGATTCACTAACGATGCTGCGAAAACAGTATCCACAAGCGACGTTTAAAAAGGGTCTTTCAATTCAGGGTAGTGACGTTAAGTATTCCCATGCAAAAATTGAAAAATGGTTGAATCGTCTCGGATATTAAGCACATGGAAGGAAGGTCCAATAATGAAAAAAGTTTTAATTTTAGGCGCAAATGGGCAAATTGCCAAAAGCGTAGAAAAGCGTGTTTTAAATGAACAGTCAGATGTTCAGCTGACTTTATTTTTACGAAATAGTCAGCGATTGAACGACTTAGCTACTAATCCCCGTGTGACGCTAGTTGATGGCGATATCACAGATTTTGATGCGGTTAAGCGCGCGATGGCAGGGCAAGACATCGTGTACATTGCCATGGTGGATCATACGGCAAATAACCGTATTACAAACAATGTCATTAAGGCCGCCAAAAATCAGGGTGTCAATCGTATTATTGAGTCAAGTTTACTCGGCTTATACAATGAAGTTCCTGGTGAATTTGGCCGTTGGAATTACCAAATGGTCAAGGATGGCCTTGCAGCTGCAATTAATGCGGATAAATTATTAGTACAGTCTGGCATCACGTATACAACGTTACGATTTCCATGGTTAAATGACCGTCATGAGATCAAATATCAACTGACACACCGCAACGAGACCTACATTGGTGTATCTGGTTCACGGCAAAGCATGGCGGAGGTCATTGTGAAAATCATTTCTGATCCAGCTTATCTCAGTAACGATAGTGTTGGTATCGCAGACGCAGACACTCAGGGAGAAACTCGACCAGTCTACTAGGCTGCGACAAGCTGGCCCTAAAACAAGTAAAATACCGCGTACTGAATTGAAATCAAACTTATCGCCATTTTAATCATGTGAATTTGATTGACAGTATGCACGCTCAGATCAAAGTTCGCTTGAAAAATTAGATTAGGTGGTTAGAGGTATGTCAATGTTTATCGCGTTGTTTGTTGTGTTAGTCGCAGTTGCAGTTAGTGAATTGATTGCGCGACTATTACCACGAATTTCTAGTACGTATTTTAATTTACTGTTTGGTATCATACTGGCTGCTTGGCCCATGACTAGCCGGTATATTCCTGAATTTGATAATGAGTTTTTTATGATCGTTATCTTGGCACCACTACTTTTCTTTGAAGGACAACGCACCCAAATTCTTCAAGTACAGCAACGGTTGAAGCAAATTATCGGGACCGCGGGTATCCTGGCGATTATTTCAGCGGTCGTCATCACAATGATTTTACCAAACTTGTTCAACATGACATTCCCCTTAGCGTTGATCATGGTCGCAATCAGTACGCCTACCGACGCAACTGCACTAGAATCAGTTATTGGCGGACGAGCATTTCCACGAAGCAGCCACGAACAGTTAACACTAGAATCAGTTATTGGCGGACGAGCATTTCCACGAAGCAGCCACGAACAGTTAACACTAGAATCGCTGTTTAATGATGCGACTGGATTAGTTTTATTACAGGCGGGCATCATCTGGTGGCAAACTGGACACTTTAATTTTCTGCAAAATGCGGGCACCCTATTATACGCTGCAGGTGGCGGGGCGTTAATTGGCTTTATGATTGCGTTACTGTTTATGGTGATTCGCCAATGGCTATTACGGACGAGCATCAACGCAATTTACGCACAAAATTTAGTCTATTTGCTCACCCCCATCATCATTTATATTTTGGCGGAAGCAATTGGCGTTTCAGGCATTATTGCGGTCGTCATTGCGGGATTAGTCAATAATAGTGAGGCTAATCGCAGTCGGTTCTCGTCACCGCGTCAAATGCACTTGGGATTGAATTTGGTCAACTTTTTGACCAGCATTTTAAATGGCATGGTCTTTGTCATTCTGGGCCTAAATCTTGAACTCATTTTTACGAGCCAATATTTTATTCATAACAATAATTGGCAGTGGTTGATGATTGGCGTAACCGTGTACCTTGGATTATTAGTTTGTCGACTGCTTTACGCAAAATACAAAGTTGGTGACCATTCTTGGCGATCAGCTGGCCTATTTTCTTTAGGTGGTGTTCACGCCACGGTGACTCTAGCCATGACTTTTTCATTACGTGGGACGCTAGCAACTAATCTGTATAATCAGGTTATTTTAGTTGAAGTCGTTGTCATTATTTTAAGCATGGTCACCGCCACAGTCGTGTTCAATCTGAAATTACCGGTAGATTTTGACGCGCGCAACCGACCAAGTAGACAACGTGAAATTCGGGATGAAATGGTCAAGTCCGGAATTGAGCGCGTAAAGAAGATGGACTTGGATTCGGCTGTACGGGCGCTGGTGATGTACGACTTACAAGATCAGATTCGAAGTAACACGTTACGGTCGTTTTTTAAACAGTGGCATGGTGTGAGTCAGCATCAAGAAAAAATCAACGTTTTACAAAGTGTGGACCAACGACGAGCCCTCATGCATGCTTTCAATGAAGAGCGCCGTTATTTACACTCATTAGCATTGACGCACCAAATTCCGAGTGATGAAATTTATGATTTATACAGTGAAGTACTCTTGGCAGAGTCTTTGGTATTAGATCCAAAAAGTCGGCTAATCTAATAATCAGTCGCGCTAAATCTCTAGATTAGAATTGAATTTTTTCTAAAAGAAAGGATATTAAATATGACACAACCAGTTAAAGCATTACAAGCCAGAACAAAGGGAGACTTTTCGGCTTTTGAGCAGACTATCATTCAGCGACGTGATCTTCGTCAAGATGATGTCGCAATTGAGATTAAATATTGTGGCATCTGTCACAGTGATGTGAGCATGGTTCAATGGCAGGGCGCCCATTTTCCAATGGTACCTGGCCATGAGATTTCAGGTATCGTGACTGCTGTAGGTAGTGACGTTAAGGACTTCAAGCCAGGTGATCGCGTTGGCGTGGGTTGCTTTGTAAATTCCTGTGGTAAGTGTGCGGCATGTCGAGCCGGCCGTGAACAGTTCTGTGAAAAAGGGACGGTCATTGTATTTGATTCAGAAGACGATGATGGGACCATTACGCAAGGCGGTTATTCACAAGCAATCGTTGTAAAGGATCACTTTGTCTTGCATATTCCTGACGAACTGTCATTGGCCGACGCTGCGCCATTATTGTGTGCAGGTATCACGACTTATAATCCGATGAAACAGTACCAAATTGGGGCTGGTAGCAAAGTTGCCGTTATTGGCTTAGGCGGATTAGGACATATTGCCGTTCAATTTGCAGCCAAAATGGGTGCCGATGTTACCGTACTTGGGCATTCTGAAAGTAAAAGAGAAGAAGCACAACAATTCGGTGCGACAAGTTACGAAATTTTACGTGATCCGGCGGACTTTGCGCCGTTGGCAGGACAGTATGATTTTATTTTGAATACGGTCGCCGTTGATCTGAATATTGGTGACTATTTACCATTATTGAAATTTAATGGGACGCTTTGTTACGTCGGCATTCCAAGTGATGAGATCCATTTCAATTTGTTCTCGATGTTTGGTAACCAGGCCAATATTACGGCATCCAACGTTGGTGGAATTGCGTTAACCCAAGAAATGCTTGATTTTGCAGCTAAAAATCATATTAAACCCCAGATTGAAATGATTGGGATTGATGATGTCGCTGACGCGTATCAGAACATTCTTGATAGTAAGGTCCATTACCGGTATGTCATTGATATGGCAACTTTGAAATAAGGGTATTGTTCTGGTCGTACAGGAGCTTTTGCAGCAGAAATAGGACTGTTGGCACATTGCGCTAGTTAATTTTGCATGATTTAATCAGCTTTAATGCTAAAGAATAGCTAGCCTAGCACAACGCGTATCATTCACTAGTATCACCGAGTGACTGGAATAGACATGATAGGTCAAAGCCTTACTGAGCCGTTTAAAGACGACTCGGTAAGGCTTTTAATATGCCTGAAAATCAGCAACAATCGCGTCGCCAGGTCTACCAACGATGAGCTTAACCTGCTGGCCACACACATGCCATATGATTGATAAGTAAAACTTATCGATGAGATGTGTTATCGGAATTGGTCGATTGTCATTTTGTTTGTAAGATAGTACTTGTAAATGAGTTAGCAGCAACATGATAAAGGAAGGTATCCAGTAATGGCAATTAGTAAAACTGCGCAAGCAAATCACAAAGAATTGTTTCCAGATCTGAAGTCGACGTTAAAAGTCACGGACCCGGAATTCATTGAAATTTTCGACAATTTTAACTTTGACGAAGTCCTGCAACATCAAAACTTGGACTTGAAGTTGCGGATGAAAATTACTTTGGCGGCGTTGATTGCGATGCAATCCGTTAACGAATATCAGGCGATGCTAAATGGTGCTCTGAACGTTGGTGTGACACCGGTCGAAGTTAAAGAAATCGTTTATCAAGCCACCGCATATGTTGGCCTTGGAAAGGTCTTTGACTTCTTACATGCCACCAACGCTGTCTTTACAGAACGGCATATTTCACTCCCGATTGAAGGGCAATCAACGACCACACCAGCAACTCGGTATGAAAAGGGATTGGAAACCGTTCGGCAGCTCGCCGGTGACGCCGTTGATAAGATGCAGGAGAATTTACCGGAAAACGAAAAGCACTTTGCAACGTTCTTGGCTGACAATTGTTTCGGCGACTATTATACCCGCAAAGGTCTGGATGCCAAGGCGCGGGAACTGATTACTTTTGCAATGCTGATTTCGCTGGGCGGTGCGGACCCACAAGTTAAGGGACACATTCGCAATAACGTGACGGTGGGTAATGATAAGGACACGCTATTGTCCGCCATTACGGTATTATTGCCATTCATTGGCTACCCAAGAACGTTAACGGCGTTGAATTTATTAAACGAAATTATTCCAGAAAATAACTAAGGACAAGGAGAAATATAATTATGACGAAAAAAACATGGTTGATTACGGGTGTTAGCAGCGGTTTTGGTCGGGCAATGACGGCGCAGTTATTGGCAGCGGGCAATACCGTGATTGGGACGGTTCGAAATACGGCTAAAGTTCAAGATTTAATTGATCAGTATCCGGATACTTTTATTTGTGAAATCCTAGATGTCATGGATGTCCCGGCGATTCATGAATTGGTCAACCGAGTTGCGACTGAACATTCAATCGATGTTTTAGTTAATAACGCGGGTTACGGGCTCTTCGGTGCGGCTGAAGAGTTGAGTGACGCAGATATTGATAAAATTTTGGCGACCGACTTAACGGGTTCGATTCAAATGATTCGCTCAGTCTTGCCATTTATGCGCAAGCAACAACATGGCCAAATCATCCAGATTTCATCCTATGGTGGTCAGGTTGCCTTTGCGGGTAATTCGATGTATCACGCCGCAAAGTTTGGTATTGAAGGCTTCTGTGAATCCGTGGCGCAAGAGGTCGAACCATTTAACATTGGCATGACGATCGTTGAACCCGGTGGCGCTCGGACTGAATTCCGGTACGGTAGTGCGCATGTTGCCAATTTGATGAAGGAATATGATGAAAATCCAGCGCACGCTTTCATGAAGATGCTTGACCCAGCAAATGGCTTGGCACCCGGCGATCCAGCTCGAATGGCTGCTCGCATTATCGAAAGTGTTGATCAACCTGACACGCCGTTGCATATGGTCTTAGGATCACAAGCGTTGGCAAGCACGATTGCCACTATTGAAAAGCGGTTGGCGGAATATCAAACTGAAAAGGAACTGGCAGCGTCAACTGATTTTCCAGCTGGCGAATAAGTTAAAGCAGTAGAAATGAGGAGAAAAATCATGAAAAAAGTTTTAATTATTGGTGCAACCGGTACGATTGGCAGTGCAGTGCGAGAAACTTTGTTAAACGAAACTGATAATCAGTTAACGTTATTTGCAAGAAGTGCTAGTCGGTTAAAGGCCGGTGAACGTGAAACGGTGATTGCTGGCGATGTGACCAACGATCGCGATTTGGACCAGGCTATTGCCGGACAAGACGTTGTTTTTGTTGCCTTAAGCGGCGCCTTAGGTCGGTTTGCGAACAAGATTGTGGCCGCAATGGACCGGAACCATGTTGCACGGTTATTATTTATTACTTCCATGGGCATTTATGATGAAATCCCGGCTTCGATTGGTGCGAGTGGCAATCTGAGTCATAATTCAATGCTGAAGTCTTACCGGGAGGCGGCCGATATCGTTGAAAGTTCCGACTTGAATTATACGGTGATTCGTCCAGGTTGGTTCACCGGTGGTCCAGTTGATTATGAAATCACGAAGAAGGGTGAACCCTTTGGCGGCCATGACGTCTCTATCAGTTCAATCGCTGATTTTGTGAAGAATGCCGTTGCGGATGACAACTACTATTCACATGATAGCGTTGGTTTAAATTCAAAATAAGCATGATAAGGTCATTAGTTCAGCTAGTGGCCTTTTTCTGTGGCATAATAAATTTAATAGTAAACGTCATAAAAGTTGAGGTGTCGTCAATGTTTCAACAAATGCAGTATTTCATCGCAATCGTCAAGAATCATAGTTTTACACAAGCGGCGGTGGACTGCCATATTTCACAATCCGCCATTTCGCAACAGATGAAGGAACTTGAAAATCGCTTGGGCATCACCCTCATCAAGCGGAAGGGGCGCAGCTTTGAAGTCACTGAAGCGGGGCAATATTTTTATATCCACAGCCAGGATATTTTAGCCGATGTCGATCAACTCGTTGAGAACACGATTAAAATCGAAAAGAATAATGAAGCTGAATTACGAGTGGGTTATCTCAGAAGTTTTGGGACTACCGAATTCTTGCAGACGGTGTCTGAGTTCACACAGGAATTCCCTAAGGTTAAGATCAAAATTAGTAGTGGCACCCATGAAGATCTCTATGAATTATTACGAACAGGCCAGATTGATTTGGATTTGTCGGATCAGCGACGCGCGTTATCTAATGAGTACCAGAATGAATTCTTGACGGCGAGTGACTTTATGGTTGCTGTCAATCATTCGTTACCAGTAGATACTGACAAAATTGAAATTGCTGATTTAGTTGATCTTCCTTGTATACTGATTATTGATGGCACCCAACAAGCAGCGGAAGAAGCATACTATCGGGATGTTCTGGGCGTTAGAAGCGAGTTTGTCCGTGCCCAGAATTATGATGAAGCCCAGATGCTGATTGCGTCTAATCAAGGGTATTTGATTATTAATCAGCGGATGCAGTCGCAATTAGACCAAGAGATTGTCAAGATGCTGCCCTTGTTCAAGGGTAATCGTAACCTGGTTCAAAACTACTATGCTTATTGGCAAGCGGATAATTCAGGATATTATATCGAGACATTCGCGGAATTATTGAAACAGAATTTTGCATAAGCTAAACTTATCGAATGCCCGTCAAAGTGAAATAGCTTTAAGCTGGAAATTTCGTTATCATTTTCCCTGTAAATAAGACAAGGGATGTGGAAGATATGACAGACGAAGAAGCAATCGTACAATTATATCGGGATGAAAATAAAGCGATGGTCGATAAAAATCTCAATAAATTAAATGAAATTTTGGCAGATGACATGCATTTGACCCACATGACGGGCTACGTTCAGCCTAAGTTTGAATGGATCGACCAAATTCAGAATGACGAGATGCAGTACCTTTCTTCTAAAGAAGATGCAATCAAAGCTATCCAAATTAACGGTAATCAGGCTAGTTTAATCGGCCAGAACCGGGTTCAAGCTAAAATCTGGGGTGGCGGTGCCAATACGTGGCCGTTGCAAATGCAGGTCTTCTATAAAAAACAAGCCGGCAAGTGGCTGATTACGGACCAAGTGGCTAGTACGTATTAGGTTTGAGCGCGGCTGGCTGGTGAAAAATAGGACGAGCAATCAATTTTTGGTTGCTCGTCTTCCTATTTTTGGCAGTTTGCACGCCGACTAGGTAAAGTTTTTGTAGCGATCGCAAAAAATACAGTGGCCGCGGAAATGGCTTTTTGGCATCGGCCAGTGGTGGGGGCGATAATGGTTCAAAATTCTCATCACCGCCGAATGCCACCGGTCAAAAATAAACCAGCAACTGCCCCGTCACTGAATTTTCAGGACAGGCAGTTGCTGGTTTTTGTCTGATACAAGTTTAGTTAGGCCACGTATTGCGCGTAGTCGATACCTAGTCGTTTGGCGATGCCAACGACTTCTGCGAGCGTCTTATCGTCAATTTCGATACCGTTAGCTGAGCGGTCTTGGTACGCAGCGGCTTCCTTGTCGCCGGCGACGATGACTGGTTTACCAGGAACGGATGGCAGGTCGCGGATGGCTTGTAAGTAAGCTGAGAACTTGTCGATGATGGCGTCCTTATCACCGAAGATTGACGGGTCGATGGCGATAAAGCTCTGACAAGGACCTACGGAAAGGTCGTCTGGCGTAATTTCGTTGGAAGTATTGCCTAGTGAAAGAATCGCGGTGAACACTTCGACGATGACACCGAGACCAAAGCCCTTGTGGCTACCGGTATCTTCGGTGACACCACCTAATGGCGCTAAACCAACGTTGGAATCTAAATCACGCAGGGCGTCCAAGTCTTCGGTGTCGTCATGCCGATTGACGGGCGTTTCGCCATCCTTTGCGACCCATAAGGCCGGTAAATCTTTGCCTAATTTACGGTAAACTTCAATTTTACCTTGTGGCACGGTGGTCGTCGCTGCATCGAAGATAAACGTGTTCGGTTGGGCCGGCATCGCAAAGGCGATTGGATTGGTGCCGACTAAAGCCTTCGTGGCGTGAGTGGGTAACATCGCTGAACGTGAATTACACGATGACAGGCCAATCAAGCCTTCTTCGGCCGCCATGTTGGCGTAATACCCGGCAATGCCGTAATGACCGGAGTTACGAGTCGTGACCATGCCAATGCCGTGTTGTTTTGCTTTTTCGATGGCAAGGCGCATGCTATAAATCCCGTTTAACTGCCCTAAGCCAAAGTGGGCGTCAACGACCGCACTCACATCGGTTTCTTTGACCACTTCTGGACGATTATGTACACGAATCTTACCATTGCGAATGAAGCCGTCGTACATGATCATTCGTTGGACCCCATGGGACTCAATACCAATCAAGTCCGTATAAATCAGCATGTGGGCCACTTCTTGACTTTCTTCTTCAGAAAAGCCGTAACCTTTGTAAATATTGTAAATCAGTTGTTCAATTTTCTTGCTATCGTATCGTTTTACCATTATCGTCACCACGTTATTTGAATTAGATTTAAGGATTAACTCAGCTATTAAAATATACAGATAACAACAGTTTAATTTTAATAATCCGTTAATCATATACTAATTAAAAACGTTATCACGTCACAAGTCAAGCTTGGGTTGTAGAAAGGCATATCCTAGTGCTATCCGGGTTCATACAGATAAACCTAATCTAGATGGGGTAGCGGTGAATATTGCGAAAGAGCCGTTTTAAGCGAAGTTGTCGCGAGGATAGTGTCTAAATAAGCCAGTCAGACGCAGTGACCCGTTTGGGGTGCTCGTCTGACTGGCTTAAATTTTAATCTTTTAGAAAAATTAGGGCACGCGATTGTCGGTGGTTAGTCTAAGAA
>NZ_JAGYGS010000056.1:0-22047 GCF_018991185.1 Lactiplantibacillus sp. 7.2.4 | reverse complement strand
ACGGAAAAAGTTTAGGTGCGTTATCTGTAGCTGATATCGCCTATTTAAAGACTCAAAATAGTAAATCTGCGGGTACTGTCAAATATTCACCAGATACTGGTAATTTTACGTTGGCAGATCGGGCATAAGAATATCCAGTGTATGGGTCCTCGGACTTTCGTAGAGGCGCGATTGATGTGAGTTGCAACCAGGAGCCGTGGTATTTAGATTTTAAGTTTGCTGATTATTCAATTACATCAGACAAGCCTCGAAATTTAAAGACGCCTGAATCATATGCAATTGGAAATGAAGAGGCAACACAATTAAATATACGATTAGTTGATGATCAACATCAGCTTGAATTGACCGAACACTTTACAATTTTTGACAATCAGAGTGTTGTTGTTCGAAGTACAACGGTCAAAAATTGTACGAATAAGCCGGTTAATATTGAAAATATGATGAGCGCGGTTTTGGAGTTGCCGGACGATAATTTTCAAATGATTAATTTGTCGGGGGCATGGCTCAAAGAGCGGCATGTGAAGTTTCATAATTTGGAACAAGGCACGGTTGCAGTGGAATCGTTAAAAGGGGCGTCAGGGCATCAGCATAACCCGTTTATTGCTTTAGTGCGGAGCCAAGACTTAAATCAAGGAGAAGTCTATGCCAGCAACTTGATTTATTCCGGTAATTTTATTAGTCAAGTTGAAGTGAATGAATGGCACAAAACAAGACTAATGTCAGGGTTAAACCCGACTTATTTTGGATGGAAATTGGATGTAAATGAGAGCTTCAAAACGCCCGAAGCAGTCATGTATTATAGCGACCATGGTATCAATGGATTGATGGATGCGGCTGCCGGTTTTACGAAAAAGCATGTGATTGATCGTCGTTGGCGTCAGCGAGACCGTCCAATTGTGTTCAATAATTGGGAAGCAACTTATTATGATTTTGATGAGCAAAAGTTACTTAAACTAGCTCGCCAAGCGAAACGGATCGGAATGGAATGTTTTGTTGTTGACGATGGCTGGTTTGGGCAGCGTAATACTGACCGAAGTTCGTTAGGAGATTGGCGAGTTGATCCTCGAAAGTTTCCAAATGGGATTGCTGCATTTTCAAAAAAAATTCATGCTATGGGGCTGCAAATGGGTCTCTGGTTTGAGCCTGAGATGGTCTCACCTGATACAAGTTTATATCAAGAACATCCAGATTGGGTTGTACGACATCCTTATAAGTGTGTGTCGATTGGTCGTGGTCAGTACGTGTTGGACTTCGCAAATCCAGAAGTGGTTGAATCAGTCTATCAGCAGATAAAACCGGTCATATTAGCCGCTGAGTTAGATTATATGAAATGGGATATGAATCGAAATATTACAGAAGCATATTCACCGTATTTAACTCGCCATAATATTCCACAAACTGAATTTTTTCATCGGTATGCGCAGGGCGTTAACCAGTTATATCAGCTGATTCTAACTGATTTTCCTGATATGTTGATTGAAGGGTGTGCTGGTGGCGGCGGTCGGTTTGACCTTGGAACTTTATTCTATTGTCCACAAATTTGGCCAAGTGATGATAGTGATGCGGTGGAACGCTTGTCTATTCTGACGGGGACAGCACTTGCTTATCCGCTGTCATCGTTTAGCAATCATGTTTCAGCAGCACCTAATGATCAAGTTGGGCGGCAAACATCGCTAGATTTCCGACAAATGGTTGCTGATTTTGGTCCACTGGGATATGAACTGGATATTTCAAAATTGCCATTAGATGAGTTGGAACAAATTAAGGAAAATATTGCGTTTTATCGTCGTCACCGACAACTGTTTGTCAACGGCAGATTCCGTCAGTTACAGTCGATTGACCCACAGTCCAACGAAGTAACCTGGAGCGTGGAAAATACTGATAAGACAGAATTTTTTGTGGGATTTTATCGAAAATTAGCAACGCCAAATTCAGGTGTTTTAAATTATGTGAAGTTGCCAATGGTTGATCCAAACCTGACCTATCAAATTGATGGGCAGGAAAAGGTTAGTGGAGCTGTGCTTCAACACTTAGGCTTGCGCCAACCTTATCAATTTAATGGTGCTAATCGCGATACGGCAGAGTTGTACGGGGATTTTCAGGCGCATTTATTCCATATTGTGAGCGTTGAGTGACTGCGGGGTGCATGATGAATAAGTTAGAAATGGTTAAAGGCTTTTTACACGGTGGTGATTACAATCCTGATCAATGGTTAAAACGGCCTGATATTTTGCAACAAGATTACCAATTGATGGATCAAGCACATATTAATACGGTTACAGTGGGTGTTTTTGCCTGGGCACGACTTGAGCCACAAGAAGGTGTTTATGATTTTGACTGGCTCGATGAGGTGTTTGACAAGATGAACCAGCGAAATGGACACGTGATTTTGGCAACGCCAAGTGGTGCAAGGCCGAGGTGGATGAGCCAAAAATATCCTGAGGTTAATCGTGTGGATTCTGATGGGCGCCGGCATACGCACGGATTCCGGCACAATCATTGCTATTCATCACCAATTTATCGTGAAAAGGTCCATGAAATTAATACTCGGCTCGCCAAACGCTATGGAAACAATCCGGCACTGGTATTGTGGCACGTATCTAATGAATATTCAGGGGGAGTGCTATTGCCCTTTATGCCAACTTAACTGGCGAAAGTGGGTGAAGCACAAGTATCAGACGCTTGATGCTTTAAATGATGCTTGGTGTATGAGTGTGTGGAGTGGGCTGTATAGTGATTGGTCACAGATATTGCCGCCATCACTATTAGGCGATAGTAAAGTGCATGGCATGGATTTGGATTGGCATCGATTTGTGACTGATATGACCGTTGATTTTTTTAATCAAGAAATTCAACCGTTGAAGAAACTAACGCCGAATATTCCGGTCACAACTAATTTCATGGCTGAGAGCTTGAAAGAAGGACAATATACGCCACTAACAGGACTGGATTATGGTAAATTTGCGAAGTCCTTGGATATCATAAGTTGGGATAGTTATCCAAGTTGGCATAATCAGTATGAATCAACCGCAGAAACAGCTATGAAAACAGCGTATGTCCATGATCAGTTCTGGTCTTTAAAGCAGAAACCGTTCCTAGTTATGGAATCAACACCTAGTTGTGTTAATTGGGGACAGTATAATAAAGCTAAGCAACCAGGCATGCATCGGTTGAGCTCATTTCAACAAATTGCCCATGGCTCGGATAGTACTTTATACTTCCAAATTCGACAGGCACAGGGCAATTCTGAAAAGTATCACGGAGCGGTGATCGGTCATGACGGTAAGTCTGATAATCGAGTTTTTAAAGATGTGCAACAGTATGGTCAAGAGCTGCAAAAAATTGATGAAATTAAAGGGGCTAGCAAGCATGTACGAGTCGCGATACTATTTGATTGGGATAGTAACTGGGCTTTGAATCGCGGCGGTGGGTTTGGTCGTCCTACCAGACTAGGGATTCAAACGCTACAAAAGCACTATGCTGATTTTTGGAAACACGATATTGCTTGCGATATTATCACGAGTACGATGGATTTTTCGAAATACGATCTGTTAATTGCACCGATGATGTATATGGTGATGCCAGATATGTTGGCGAGAATACAACGCTTTGTTGAACATGGCGGCACACTAGTTTCAAGTTATTTTTCTGGTATGGTTGATAGCAATGATCGGGTGAACTTAGGTGGTTGGCCGCAATCGTTACAGGATGTTTTTGGCGTTGAACCGCAAGAGCTAGATACGTTATTACCAGGTGAGCACTATCATGTGAAGTTCAATCAACGGGAATACGAGACAACTGATTATGACCAGGTATTGAAAGCAAATGATGCTCAAGTTTTAGGGATTTACAGTGATAATTTTTACGCAAAAACGCCCGCAATTACGCAGCACCAGTATGGGAAAGGTACCGCGTACTATATTGGTGCGCGGCTATCTTCAGCGTTTATTCAAGACTTTTATGATGGGATTGTTCAGGACCTTCATTTGGAGAATCAGTTCGTTAGACATAGTAATCCAGTAGTTTCGATACAGACTCGTTATAAAGGCGCATATGCTTACCATTTTGTGATGAACTTTTCCGAGACGGAACAAGAAGTCGAGGTGCAACAGGCGTCGGTTGATATGCTTACAAATCGTTCAATTGCAAAGCAAGTACGACTAGGTAAATATGACGTCATGGTTTTAAAAGAAAAACGACGTGATACGTTGGATTAAAACCCTCAAACCAGAACCAAAATAACCCCTACACCCCAAATGAGCCCTGCCGGCAAACGCTGACAGGGCCCATTTCATATTTAAAAGGATTTCATCAAATATCGCACCAAAATGAGTTTAAAGGCGCAGTTGCAATTATCAAGCGCAACTAAATCTAATGCTTGACCGGCAATTCCATACCCATGCTGGCCTGATTTTGCCGCGTGACGAGGTAATGAACGGTCCCGAAGACGGCGCCGACTAGTGCAGGTACGAGCCAGTCCATTCCGCTGCTGGCTAGTGGCAAGTAGCTTTGGACGTGTGCCATGGCTTGACCAAAGGCACTTTGGCTAACGACTGCTGGAAACGCTGCGACCATGTCGAAGACGGCGGGAACAACGGTGAAGACGACGACCCAGACGTAAACGACGCGTGACTTATGGAAGAGCGGCGACAGAATGGATAAGAAGATCAAGGCCATCGCGAGTGGGTACAGGAACATCAAGACGGGTGTGGACCAGGCGATGATTTGATTGAGCCCGACGTTCGCCGTCAAGAATGAGGCGAGGCAGGTGATGCGTAACCAAGCTTTGTAGCTCAAGAAACCGAAATGTTTATGGAAGTCTTGGGCAAAGGCGGCGACTAAACCAATGGCGGTCGTCAAACAGGTCGTGACGATCAAGACGGCTAACACGGCCTGCCCGACTGTCCCCATGTAATGATTAACGATTTGGTCAAAGGCGACGCCGCCATTATCTGATAATTTGAAGCGACCGAGGGATTGTGCGCCTAATAAGATCAATAAGACGTAGATCAACCCTTCAAACGCCATGGAGAAGAAGCCGGCGCGGGCAGTCACCCAGGCAGCCTTGTTAGGATCCGTTTGGCCCATAAAGTTAACGGCCGTGACGATGGTGACCCCGAGTGCGAGACCAGCCAGGGCGTCCATCATGTTGTAACCTTGCAAGAAACCGTTGGTGAACCCAGCACTCTGGTAAGCTGCGGTGGCAGTCGTGCTACCAGCATGTGCTAAGGGGCTACTAAAGGCGACGGCGAAGATTACTACGAGCAATAATAAGAATAATGGATTTAATAATTTGCCGACGCGGGCCATGATCTTGCTTTGCTCAACGGAGAGGTAGTAAGCCAGACCGAAGAATGCGGCTGAGAACAGCAGGAGTGCCAGTGATTGGTACTTGGCTGGGAAGAATGGCGCTAATCCAACGGTGAACGAAACGGTGGCCGTCCGCGGTGTCCCGAAGAAGGGCCCAATCGTGAAGTGAATCAGGACCATGAAGACGACCGCAAAAGTTGCACCCAAGGGCCGACCGATATCGTAGACCCCCTTTGATTTAGTGACACAAACGGCCAGAACGGAGAGTAACGGTAATAACACGGCTGTTACGAGAAAGCCCACGGCCGCCATGCCCCAGTGTGAACCAGCTAATTGGCCGAGATGTAGCGGAAAAATCAGGTTACCAGCCCCGAAGAATAGGGCGAAAATCATTGAGCTTAAGGTGACATAATCACGTTTGGTCAAGTTGCGTTTTTGGATACGATTTAGCATAAAATCAGCACTCCTTTGTGTATTCGGGTCAACGATTGCTCGTAATGACGCCTTTAAAAAGTTGCGATTAACCAAAAAACGCCCTGATATCTGAGTTAGACTCAGAAACCAGGACGTTTTTACACGTGTTACCACCTTAGCTTTGTGACCGCATTGCTACGGACACCTCAGAAGGTACGGCAAGTGACCGGCCACTTGCGATACCCGGGCTCAATAATGGGAGCAACCAACAGCAACTAACGAGACGCTCGTCACTGCCACTCAGAACTGATTTTCAATTAGCTAGTCGTGATGTCATTTCACCAAGCTGACACTCTCTAAACACTGCTAGGAAATTTACTTTGTTCGTCAACGTGTTTGTTAACCGTTTTTTAATGTGGTTCTAACTTACAACCGTGAAGATTATTTGTCAATCTTTTTTTGAAAATCGATTGGAAAATATTTTTTGGATACTGACAGACCGGGGATTGTGGGCTAGAAGGGCTGGAGAGACGCGATTGGCGCCGCTGATTGGCACATTAGAACCTCAGATTATCAGGCGTTATTGGCAGTTGTCGCTAAGTTAGTAACTTCAACGTACAGGGCGTGGTCAGTGACATAAAAATAAGAATGTGTGTACAACATGCTATAATGTACACACGAAAATACGAGGAGGATTATCGATGAGCGAAAACAATTCAGATCACATCAAAATGTTCAAGAACGGCAATTCATTTGCTTTCCGGGTGTCTAAAAAAGACCGGGAAGCGCTAAACGCCACGAGTGAGACTAGTTTTGAAAAAATTGTTTCCCCTGACGGCCGGGAAATCACATTTCGCAAGGTAGCGGATGAGCAGACCGACCTGTTAGCGATGGCCGACCATATTCTGGACCAACACGGCGACTTATTGAAACGACTGGAGGACTTATGAGATACATAAATAAGCAATTCCTCATTGACCTTAACCAAGATATTATCAAGCGTGCCGATAAGAAATATGGCGGTGTTCAGTATTCGCAGGGGCTTGAAATTGTGATTGAACAACCGCAACAGGTCTTGTTTGGCAAGGAATTGTATCCTAATATCTGGATCAAGGCCGCGTTTATGATTCAGAAAATAACGAAGAAGCATATCTTTGTGGATGGTAATAAACGGACCGCGTTCTTCAGCGGCATTATATTTTTGTACGCGAATGGCATTCAATTGAGTTATACCGATGATGAAGCCGTGGTACTGATTCTGGACGTCACGACCAACCCCGACACGGATGAAGTGATGGTGGCGTTAGCGGAGTGGCTGAAGGCCCACCAAGTCCCGAATGAAGCTTAAATACTGAAACGCTATTCGCTACAAACTAGTGGATAGCGTTTTAAAATTGATTAATGACCACCGATAATCAATGTGCGCTAATTTTTTGTGAAAAAAACACGTTAGCAGGTGCGGAATCGGCTGGAAAGTTGGATAATAGCACTATCAAGTAATTTGTGAGGAGGAACCGCCGATGACGACTAGTGACGAACAGAAGCCGCAATGGCAAGTGAATCAGAACCGCCACACGCGTTTCCGGACGATCGTGAGTGTGTTGCGCAAGTACAATGTGCTGAGTAATCTGGCGCGTCAGAAGAATCCTGACCAGGTTCGCGCGGCATTCGAAGAACTGGGACCCACTTTTATTAAAATCGGGCAGATTCTGTCGTCACGAACGGATATCGTTAAGCCGGAGTTCGCCAATGAATTCAAAAAATTGCAGAATAATGTTCGCGCCGACGATTTCGACGTCGTCCAACAAACGATTGAGCGGCAGACGGGTAAGCCAATCGATGAAATGTTCGCCCAATTCGATGAGCAGCCGTTTGCATCCGCATCAATGGGGCAGACCCATCACGCGACCTTACTGAATGGTCAAAAAGTGGTGGTCAAGGTCCAGCACCCGGGCATCGATGCCGAAGTGGCACTAGATATTTCGCTGTTCGAACGGGCATTACCACTGTTGCGCTACATTCCGGAATCGTCGGTTGTCGACATGCAGGAAATGGTGGCGGAAATCAAGCGGTCGCTGTTTAACGAACTGGATACGAGCATTGAGGTCAAAAACGGCTCACGCTTTTACCGGTTGAATGACGGTGATGATATCATTCGCGTGCCGCGCGTCTACGGCAAGTACAGCACGCAAAAAGTTCTGGTCAATCAGTACATGTCAGGCACGACGATTCAACATTTCATGGCTAAGGTCCTGGCCGCAGATGAAGCGGGTGATCATCAATACGATGAAGAGCGCCGCTACCTAGCGAATGTGCTCGTCCAGAACTTTCTCAAGCAAGTGTTCCAAGATGGCTTTTTCCATGCGGATCCGCATCCCGGCAACATCTTGTTACGCGAGCTGCAGCCGAGCGATATCGGGTACAATGACACGGTTCCGCAGCGCGTGGGCAAGCTCGGTAAACGCCAACTGCCGCCGTATCGCCTAGTTTACCTAGACTTTGGCATGATGGGCGAAATCAGCCCGGCACTGATGGCGGGGATTGCGAACGTGGTCGTGGCTGTCACGACGGAGGACACTCATCAAGTCGGTAAGGCGATTCTGGCCATTTCCAATCGAACCGGGGCAGTTGATGAAGAAGCCTTCTTCAGTGAGCTCGCACCGTTTTTGAGCCAATATTATAATTCGGGTTTGGGCGACATTGACTTTCAAGGATTGCTATTTGAGATGGTCAAGGTTTGCCGGAGCAACAACATTCAGATGAATCCAGCGGTCACGATGTTAGGCAAGGCCTTTGGGACGATTGAAGGCATCGTTGAAACCTTAGACCCGACCTTGTCGATGATGGATGTGGCCCGCCCATTTGCCCGCAAGTATATTCGCGAAAACTTTAATCTGCGCAATGAGCTAGAGGACGGGTTGTTGGCCAGCTTGCAGAGCTTACGGGATGCGCCTAAGATCCCGTCGCGCCTGTTGTCGGCTTTGGATACCTTTGAAAACGGGCAGACCCGCGTCAACTTAGTGTTTTCACACCGCAAGTTATTTATTGACCGTATCGATTCAATGGTCAATAAAATCGTGCTCTCAGTGATTTTAGCCGCACTGATCGTCGGGTCCTCGTTACTTGTCCAGAGTCATCCGGATAATAGCTGGATCACGAACATCGGGATTTTCGGTTATGTGTCGGCGGTCGTCGTGATTATCGGCCTGCTGATTGGGACGCTGCACTCGTGGTATACCCATTGGCGGCGGAAATAGGCAAGTTTAGAGCCGAATGCGATCTGAGTCGGCCTTGCTTGCGGACGGGCTCAAAGGCAGTTATGACGTCATTATGGTAAACCAGTGTTTCAGCCGATAAAAATTAAAACTAAAAAAGTGCGGCCATGATTTCAATGACGAAATCATGGCCGCACAGTCGTTACTAGTCAATTAAATGGCTTAGTCTTCTGAACCCATGGCACGGGCGCAAAAGGCAGCTAAGATGGCACCAACTTCAGGTGCTAAGATGTAGACCCATAGGTGTGATAAGGCGCTACCACCGGCGAAGATTGCGGGACCAATTGAACGGGCAGGGTTCAAAGAACCACCGGTCAAGTTGAGGGCGACGATGATCAGGAAGGCCAACGTTACCCCAATCGTCAAACCGGCGAAGTCCGCGTTACCATGGTCGTTGCTGGTGACGTTCAAAATCACCAGTAAGAACAAGAAGGTAACGAGTGCTTCAACGAAGAAGGCCATCCCACTACCGATTTTTGGAAAATCAGTTTGTCCGAGTGACGTTGCGGATAAGCCTAACGCGCTGACGAAGGACTTAACAGCTGCGGAAGCGACGATTGCCCCAATAATTTGGGCGATGATGTAACCGACCGCGTCGGCGGCATCGATTCGGCGATTGATCAACATCGCGGTCGTTACAGCCGGGTTGAAGTGGCCACCTGAAATACCACCAAAGGCATAGGCGGAGACGGTGATGGCTAACCCAAAGGCTAATCCAATGGCGAGGACGTCACCCTTGGCGATCACAACGGTCGCGGTCCCTAAGAACACTAACATAAACGTGCCGAGAAATTCGGCGAGATACTTGCGCATATTTGCACACTCCCTTTTGGAATAATTGCTAACCTAACCTATTTTACAATAACTATCAGCTAAAACGAGGCTTTTTGCTCAATTAATGGCAACTTGCCGTAAGTTTTTGATAATTATATTTATTAGCTGGTTATATCCTTTGCCTTGATGTCATGGGATTTTGAGAAGTTTTCAGCGGATTTCAAAACCCGCATATGAAAAATTTGTTGTTTGCCAGCGATAATTACCACTGGTCAGTATGATGAGGCACTGACCTAACGTGCTGTAACGGTTGATATTCGGCATGCAAGATACTTAAAACGCGCCAATTTCTCAGTTTAAAAGCAGTAGCCGTGACCCAGTTCCAGAAGGCGGCCAACGAACAGCTAGCCAAATCAAAAACAAGATTCTGTTCTATAATAGTAACGACAGTAGTTGCTAGCATTAATGAAAATCATTCAATTTGTTTCACGTGAAACAGTAAAGGAAGGTTGAATTCATGGCGTTATCGTATCAAGCATTGTTAACGGCAGTTCCGGTGGTGTTAAAGGCGGGCAACGTACCTAACATTGTCGGTGAAGCGGGCATCGGTAAATCAGCGCTCGTCGCGGATGTGGCGCGAAAGCTTGGGGCAAAACTATTTACGACGGTCGTCAGTCTTTCTGAAAAGGGCGATTTAGCGATTCCAGTGCCGCCGCTAACGAGTGACTCGTTTATTCAGACGCAACACTATGGTCAATTGGCGGATGTCCAATTTGGCTATTCTCACACGCTGATTGAAATCATTCAATACGCCGAAGCCCATCCGCAACAGCCAATCTTATGGCTGCTCGACGAGTTTAACCGTGGGACGCAGGCAGTTCAAAGTGAATTGATGAACCTCGTTTTACAACGTACGATCAATTCGTTACGGTTGCCCGAACAAGTTCAACTGATCCTTGCCGAAAATCCCGATGCCAGTATGACCGGCTTCGAACAGAGCACGTACGGCGTCGTTGCGGGGGACGCGGCCATCAAAGACCGGACCGTCCGTTTAGTGATGCGCGCGGACCCAGCGGACTGGCTAGCTTGGGCGCAACGTTCTGATGAACAGCGTCAGCGGCCCAATATTCATCCACTCGTCCAACAGTTTATTAGTGAAGATGTGACCCGTCTCAATCAGACGGATGTGCAGGCGGACTTAACGGCGACGCCCCGTGCCTGGGAACGCGTCTCAGCCAACCTATATGAACTCGAACAGCTACCAGATGACCAACAAACACTCGTCGCACTCGATATTTTTCAAGGTGATATCGGCGCCACACTGGGGCTGGCCTTCTATCAATTTATCGAGCAGCAAGCCATTCACGTGACACCGGCGATGCTGTACGAAGCTCAACCCGTTGGTGCCGTGGTTCCCGCACCAGTCTTGAAGCAATTCACCGCGATGAGCGAACTGCAAAAGAGTACGGTGCTGGCAAGTTGCTTGCAGCTGACGGCGACTTATCCGTTGACTGATGACCACAACGCCGGACGGTTTATGCAACTATTGCAAACGCTCAGCCAGGATGGTCAGTTTGCGCTGGTTCAGCAGATTGGCCATCAGCGCGACTTGCTAAAACAGCTCTATACGGCCAATGTCGCCAAGCAAAGTCCGTATGTCACGGCGCTATATCAATATTTACAACAAGTCGCAAGCTGGTCGAATCAATGAAAAGGGGGTGCGGTCGATGCTGAATAACGCCGCGGAATATGCCAATTGGCGCCAAACGATGTTGACGACCGCGCCAACGCGTCCGGCGCAGGAAGCTGCGACAATGCTCAGTCGCGCCATCATTGAGTTATTGGCGACGGACCAGTTTTATGGCGAATTACTGACGCGCTTGCCCCGGCAACTGAATGCTGAGTTGAACGCGCCCTTTGCCTTAAGTTGGGTAGACAACCAGCTCCTCTTACAGTATGCCCCGCAAGCCTTAGCTCAGACGTTTACTCGGTTCGACCAGTTACAAGCCGGCCTCAAACACGTCGCGTTACACGTGGTGTGGCAACATCCATTGCGCTACCGCAATCAAGTCGCCACGCAGCAACGACTCGTGACGTTAGCGACGGATTTGGCCGTGAATCAGTATGTGAGCGGGTTGCCAGCAACGGCGATTTCGCTGGCTCAGATACAGGCGCAGGTGCCCGTCACGTTACCGCAACGCGCGGATTCGGGGACTTATTTACGATTATTGCGCCAACAACAGTCAACTGATCCAGAACAGCCGAATGCGGGCCAGACGACTCAATCCACACCACAAGGGCCGCAACACCGCCAACCAAGTACGGGCCGGGAGTCGCTGCCAGCTACTGGCGCCATTGATGATACTTGTCAATGGTCGGCAAGCGGCCAGTTGACGAACCCTAATCTGGCGCAATTACGTCTACGCCAATTAGCCAAGGATGCGTGGCAACAAACGACTGAAGCCGGTCGGGGCCTGGTTGCGGGCCACGTCGCCGCACAATTGGATGTCCTTAGTCAGCCGGCACAAATCGACTGGCGGCAATTATTAGTCCGAGGATTAGGCCAAATTCCGAGTGGCAAGAAGGCCTCACACGCTCGCTTTAATCGGCGCCAACCTGCTCGCATGGAATTGCCCGGTCAGATCAGTGATACTCGTTTGGATTTACAAGTCTACGTTGACCAGTCGGGGTCCATCAATGATGCCTTATTACGCCAGTTGTTGGCTCAAGCCGCCACCTTGACTCAACTGTTAACGGCGACGATTACGATCAAACCGTTTGATGCAATCGTCCAACCAGGTCAAACGTATCAGGCTAGTTTCCCGCAACAGGTGCGGTTCGCTCGCCATGGTGGCGGGGGAACGGCCTATCAGCCGATTTTTGACGACTTGGCCCGGCATCATCAAACGGCTGCGACAACGCTGGCGCTCATCTTGACGGACGGTCGGGGTGAGGCTCAGATTGACGCGCATCATTTTACCAATGTCATTTGGTTATTGGCGCGGCCAACTGACAAGTTATCGATTCACCCCGTCGTTGGCCAGGTCGTTAATTTGAATTTAGGAGATGATCCCGATGGCTCAGCCACTTAATCCAGATGATATGCAATCATTATTGACACATGACCGCCGTTATCAGCGTGCGGCCGCAATTCTTCACGACCAGTGGCAACGCGTCTCGGCGGAAGAAGACCTCGCTTATCGCCAGCAGATCACGGTCGACGATCTACGGTTTGCCAAGGCGTTACTAGCTAGTGAAACGCTGACGAGCCCCTTTGACTTCGACCATTACGCCGGTGCTCAACAGCTGCGCCAGCACTATGGTAGCCAGCTGACTAGCGCTGCGCAAAATTGGTTGGTTCAGAAATATGTCTAGTGGTGTTCAGTTTACTGGCCATGAACGATTTAACATCAATTAATAAAATAAAAATGCAGATGCTAAAAAACCACAGTTTTCCGATTCATCGGAGAGCTGTGTTTTTAGTAGGTGCAGTTATTAACGCGCTAAAAATTGGCGCCAAGCTTGTTCACGCAGCGTAATATCTGGGTGAGCGCCCTGACGAAGACGGGTTTGGAGGCCAATCCGGGCTTCGAGTAAGGCCTGGGCAAGGGCGGTACTGGATTGCGTGTTGATAATCTGCTGACTCGCTTGACCCTTTAAGATGACGGCTGACATCAAGGTCAAGTAATCATTGTAGAACCAATCAACGGCTTGCTGGACATCGGTGTCAGTTGTCCCGAATTCAGCGACCGCATTGGCCATCAGATCACCTGCTGGCTGGTCGGTGTTAGTTAAATCACGGCTAAACAGCATGCTGAGCACCGTCAACGCATCAGCGCCGCTTTGTTCGAGCTGTTGCATCGCTTGCGTACAGCTTGTGAGCGTTTGTTGATGGTAGCGACTTAGCGCGCGGAGGTAGAGCGTATGCTTGTCACCAATGGCATTATAGAGGCTCTGCTTTTTGACGCCACTGGTCGCGACGATTTCATCCATCGACGTGTGATAGTAGCCTTGTTGCCAAAATAAAGACATAATTTTTTCAATAACTTGATCATCTTGAAATGTTTTCTTAGCGGGCAAAATCGAGGCCGCCTTTCTGATTTGAAATAAGTATTTCAAGTATACCATAGCCGGATTAGCGATTTGGTAAATATAATTGAACGGCTAAAATCGTTTGCTCAAAGGGACTTTACTGTTTTGAAATTGGATTTTAATTGAGCACAATTAGTTGCATTTGGAAATTAAATAAAATTAGGGTTATTAAATCGATTACATCAGTTTATAAATTGAAGATAAGTTAAACAAACGGCGTAGCGTTGCGGGACTATTCCAAATTGATATAGCAATTCAATAGTTATAAATATCAGAACTTTTACCTAATGTTACTTCTCATTAAAGTCTAACAACAATATAATGTTGATGACTTATTTAGTTAAGGCGGGTAACTACTAGCGATTATTTGACCATAAATGGCAGGCTGAAAAGCTTGATGTTAAACTGATTGCAGTAGTTTATATCAAAATATTTGTATTCGTCATAATATTAGAAACGCCTCAGAGGTCCGTTAAAAAGGCGTTTTTAATCAATGATTAAGGGGCAACATTAATTGACAGCGATTCCAATACCATGATATATTTTCGTTGCTGATAGGGTTACTCACAACGATTCACTATTAGTACCAAGAGTTAATTAGATTAATCAAACGTCAGTCAATTACTGGAAAGGAGTGGTCGTATCAAATGGCAATCTGGCGGATTAATAATCGGGCTCAGCCAACTTATTAGCATTCCGGTGCTGGCTGATACCCAAACTGGAACTTACCATTTAACGGTCACTTCTAATTCAGGTGTGACTGGCAATCCCGTCAAAGGACCGCTACAAGGAATCTTACCGCAGATGAATGAAGTACAGCAGTGGATTCTACTCGTTATCGGGGTCTGCGGACTAAGTTTGTTAATATTCTTAATTCTAATCTGGTGGCGCAACCGTCAAACAATAAAGGAGCAACCAAAATGAAAAAATATATTGGAACACTTGTTGCAGGCATGACACTTATGGCAGGCTTACCACTCGTTGGGCAAGCAGCTGATAAAACGACTGAAGCACAAGTGAAGTTGGAACAAGATGAAAATAACAAGGACATTACGTTAGATGAAGCCCCAGCCTTGGATATGGGAACGGTTACAATTGATAACACGACGCAAACCAAGACTGCAGATACGGTCACAGGTAGTGTGAAGGTGACTAACCCCGGTAATACGGATGGCTGGAGTGTTCAAGTCGCGGGCTCCAAGTTTTTAAATGGCAGTCAGGAATTACGGGGCGCCGCATTAACATTCAAGAATGCCAGTGTGACGGCTGATGATGAAGCCAACGCTTCTAAGAACCCAACTGCACCCGATGTAACGGTGAACGAATCTAACCAAATGATTTTAGGCGCCGTTGCCAATGAAGGAATCGGTAAGTTTACGAGTGCTTATGCCAAGACGGACGTTTCTCTGTTAGTACCTGCTGGTAACTCAGCTGGGGCTTACACTTCTACGCTGACTTGGACATTAGGCAACGCCCCTAGCTAATTGAGAACCAATGGACCAAAGGAGAGCTGAGGTGTGACCGATGAGAATGGGATTGTTGGTGACAGGTCGGTTACTAATGATGGCCGTTAGTGGGCTGATTATTAGTAATTGGGGCTGGAGCGTGACAACGCAAGCTGCAGATAGACAGTCACAGGTGCAGGTTAAGTTGACCCCGTCGGACGATGACGACGCAGTTTCTCCGGTCGATCCTGATGATCCCAGTAAGACATACCCTGGTGATCCGGCAGATGAAGGTAACGTGACCGGAACAGGCTCACGGGGCAAGTTAACCATCGATTTCGTCAGTAATCTTAAGTTTAAATCCGTCACGACAACCGGTGGCCCCGCTACGGTGACGGCACAAAATGAGCGAGCGATGATTCAGGTCACTGATCGGCGTGCATCGGCAGCTGGCTGGACACTACAAGTAACGCCCAGCCCGTTACAAAGTGGTCAGCAGCAGTTAACGACCTCGTTGAAGTTAGGCAGTGTTCAACTCAAACCGGGGACGGGCAATGTCAGTGCCGCCCCGAACGTGGTCAACACCGGCGAGCTCGTGACAGGTATCGCGAACAACGTCGTCACTGCCCAACCGCAATCGGGCTTAGGCACGTGGTTAGTTATTTTGAATCGGGGCGATGAACTGACACAACTCCAGATTCATGACCGGCAACTCAGTGCGGGTGATTACACCGGTACGTTAGCCTGGTCATTAAACAATGCACCTAGTTGAATGGTTTGATTGAAGCTGCTACTCGTCAAGAATGGCAGCTTCAATCATACATAGCACGTCACTTACCGTTGAAAGAAGGAAGGGTAACCCATATGAAAAAAATATTTTGGCAGTTAATGGCAGTTGTTGCTGTGATTGGGGCCAGCTGGACGATGCGCGCGCAGGCCGACGATTTGAACTATACGGTTCAAGCTGATTTGCCTAACAATCAGATCAATCAAAAAGTCTCTTACTTTGATTTAAAAGTGACCCCCGGCCAAAAACAAAATCTGACGTTGCATATTAAAAATAGCGATAGTAAGGAACACCGCTACACCGTCTCACCTAACTTAGCGGTGACGAATGATAACGGAATCATTGACTACAGTCAGGCCAACGCGAAGGCGGATGATTCACTGAAGTTTAACATCAAGACTGCGCTTTCCAAGAAGCAGGTTGTCACGGTGCCCGCCAAGTCCAGCCAGGCAGTGACCATCCAGTTGAATGTCCCTGAAAAAACATTTAAAGGGGTGGCACTCGGCGGGATCAACATTGTTCAAGAGTTGAGTGGTAAGAAGCAACAGGCCAGTAGCGGGATGGCCATCAATAATCAGTACGCCTATGTGATTGGGCTCCAGTTACAAGAGTCCGATAAGACGACCATCAAGCCGAACATGAAGTTGCATTCCGTGAAAGCCGAACAACGCAATTACCGGAACTATGTCTCGGCGAACTTACAAAATGATCAACCGGTCATCATGCACGGACTCAAGATCAAGAGTTATGTGACCAAGGCCGGGAGTTCTAAGAAAGTGCTAACGACGAATAAAGAAAATATGTCGATGGCTCCGAATAGTAACTTCAACTTTGCAATTGGTGATGGCAACAAACAGCTCAAAGCTGGCAAGTACACGTTACATTTAACGGCGACAGCGGATAAGGGCAAGTGGCAGTTCACTAAGAACTTCACCATTACGGACAAGACGGCCAAAGCGCTCAATGATACGGCTGTGACCGAAAAACAAACGAACTATTTCTGGTGGCTTGTGGCACTCGGCGTCGTCATCATTGCCCTATTAGGCGCAATTATCTGGCTACTATTGAAAAACCGCCGCCGTCAGGATTAACTAGCGAGAGGAGTTTTCAACATGTGGAAGGGACCGAAACAAATACTTGTTGCATTAGCGGCATTAACCGGGTTATGGGCCGGGACCGCCCAGATTCAAGCTGCGGACGAAGCGTCGTTAGCAACGGCACCGTCTGGCTTGAATCAGTTGGATAAACTCTTCACGCTTCCTGCCGCGTTCAATAGCGGGGTGACGAATAGCGCTAGTATCGCGAACGTCACTAATGCTAGTTCACCAAATACGCAGGCGATTCAAGTGATCAATGGCAAGAAACAAATGGGTGGCTTTTGGTCAAATGATGCCAACCGTTTTGACATTAACAAGGATGCCACTTTCAAGATGTGGCTATACTTGGGGTCATCAACGAGTACCAGTAAGGCCGGTGACGGGATGGCCTTCGTCTTGCAAAATGATCCGAACGGGACGACGGCTTCTGCTCAAGTCAGTTCGTCCAGTATTATTGGGGAGACCCTCGGCGTGTGGGGCGTCGATACCAATAATAAATTACAGGATGGCGATGAATTTGCCAAAACTGCCATCCAGAATAGTTGGGCCTTAGAGTTTGACACCTATACCAATACATCGACCGGTTATAGCGATGCGGGTAAGGGTGACGCCTTTGATAATGGGATCAAGAAACAACATATTGCGACCGGCTACCCAGGTAGTGCGAGCCAATATATCAATAATTCAGTCAAGAGTCTCGATATCACGGGGATTTTCTGGTCAACGCGGTACTTCTTTACGCAGGACCACCATGATTTAGTCGATAGGACGCTGGGTGACAGTAAGTGGCACCACCTCGTAATGAACTGGAATGCCGCTAGCAAGACCATGACTTACACGTTTGACGATGTGAACCCGGACGGCTCGGCAACTGGTGGTGGCTTTACTCAGAGTGAAGTGCTCGACACTAGCAAGTTCAACAGCAGTGATGGCTTGATGCGTTGGGGCTTCATGGGCGCGACTGGGAGTAACTCTGGGAACAACATGGTTGTGATCGAAAGTGTGCCGAATCTCGTCGATGCGAGTGCGGCGGTCAAAGTGACGGATAAAACTAAGAACCGTGAAATCACCACCGGCAGTCAGTTGAAGGCTAAGCACAAGGTCCAATATGACTATCAACTCACGTATCAGAGTGGTCAATTAGATTGGGATAATATCACGGCCGAGCTGAATTTGCCGAAGTACGTGACGTTTGATAGCGCGAAAGTGACGTATGCAGATGGCAGCGAACAAGCTTTGACCGCGCCAACTGCGGACGCCACTAAGGTCGACTATAGCTTGAATAAGGCCTTGTCAGCCAGTCAGAAGACGGCGACCATCACGCTTACCGGGACGGCCAACGATGTGACGGTCAACCAAAATACGACGGTCACCAGCGCGACGTTCAAGAATAAGGTCTTCGAGACGTCAACTGAGGCGCCTGATTATCTGATTACGGTCGACCAGCCGATGGGCATCTATATT
This sequence comes from Lactiplantibacillus sp. 7.2.4, assembly GCF_018991185.1. Classification (NCBI taxonomy): domain Bacteria; kingdom Bacillati; phylum Bacillota; class Bacilli; order Lactobacillales; family Lactobacillaceae; genus Lactiplantibacillus; species Lactiplantibacillus sp. 7.2.4. Next base: position 3,389 of record NZ_JAGYGS010000056.1, on the reverse strand, counting down.
CGAAACAATCCTTACACCGTTGCCAATGGTGAGGATGTCACGATCAAAGGAATCGTGGCCGTTGAAAACTCCGAACAATTGACGAATGATAAGGTGACGTTACATCCCACGGTCAATGGCCAAGAAATGCCGACGGTGCAGATGAGTAACGACGAAGAATCCGGGTTCTTTAGCTACAAGATCAAAGCCAGTCAGTTACATGTCGGCAATGATAATAAGCTTGAAATCTGGGCGTCAGACCCTTATGAAAATGAATCACCAGTTGGTGTCGCCAATATCACGGTGACCGGTGGCGAACTGAGTTTTAAGAGCGTCTCCAAGAACAGTACGTTCAAATCGATCACGCTTGATGGGCAAGCCCAAACCACTGATCGTGAAGACGACTGGCAACTGGTCGTCCGTGACAGTCGTGGTAAGGGATCCAGCTGGCAATTGCAGGCAAGCGCGACTAACTTCAAAACGACGGGTGGTCAGACGTTAGCGGGTGACGTGCTCTTCCGCGAAGGTGATAAGACAACGGTTCTGAATAGCAACGGCACCGTAATTGACAGCCATACGACGACCAGTGATAATGACGACTATGACGTCTTATCTGACTGGACGAGTAAGTCGGGTATTCTGTATAGGAGTAACGCCGGGGCTGTTCCTGGTTCATACACCGGTGACATCACGTGGACGTTGACGGATGCACCAAAGTAACGAGTGGTTGGCGAATAAAAGAGAAGATGAAAGCTCTTACAAGTGAACGCTTGTGAGAGCTTTTTCTTATCGTTTGATGATTAGTTTAAGGGCAGTCATGATTTTTATTAACGACCCCTGTTAATCGAATTAATAAACGGGTTAATTCCCATAAATGCTGTAATATCGGCAATTCGTTATCCCTTGATTAGTGAAAAAAGTGCGTTTTTTGCGTGTTTTTGGTTGCGTTTTCTTTTTCGTTTAGTACAATGTAATTGTTACCAAATACATGTTGCACAAATATGATTGTGAATATAAACACATTTAAGGAGCGCGTTTAATATGAAAGTTATCGTAATTGGTTGTACTCATGCCGGAACTGCTGCTGTAAATCAAATCTTGGCGTCAAATCCAGAAACAGACGTCACGATTTATGAACGGAATGACAATGTGTCATTTCTCTCCTGTGGGATTGCCCTCTATCTTGGTGGTGAAGTTGCCGATCCACAAGGGCTCTTCTATTCCAGTCCAGAACAATTAGCCAAATTAGGCGCGAATGTTCATATGCAACATGATGTGACCGACGTGGATACCGAAAATCATGAAATTACCGTTACTGATTTGAAGACCGGCGAGTCCAAGAAAGATCATTACGACAAATTAGTTGTTACAACTGGTTCATGGCCTGTAATTCCACCAATCGATGGTATTGACAGCCCGAACGTTTACCTCTGCAAGAACTGGACGCATGCCCAAAGCTTATGGGAAGCTGCCAAGCCAGCTAAGCGCGTCATCGTTATCGGTGGTGGCTACATTGGGACTGAATTAGTCGAAGCCTATCAGAAGCAAGGTAAGGAAGTTACCTTAATTGATGGCTTACCACGGATTTTAAACAAGTATTTAGACAAAGGCTTCACTGACCGGGTCGAAAAAGACTTCGTTGACCATGGCATCAAGATGGCCTTAAATCAAATGGTTAAAGGCTTCAGTGATGATGGCAAGGAAGTTACCGTTAAGACTGACAAGGGCAGCTACACCGCTGATATGGCGATTCTCTGTGTTGGTTTCCGGCCAAACACCAGCCTATTAAAGGGCAAAGTTGACATGAACCCGAATGGCTCCATCAAGACAAATGACTACATGCAAACATCTGACCCTGATATCTACGGTGCCGGTGATTCCGTTGCGGTTCACTACAACCCAACTAAGAAGGATGCTTATATTCCATTAGCTACTAACGCGGTTCGTCAAGGGACTTTAGTTGGTTTGAACATCTTCAAGCCAACCCGGAAGTACATGGGGACGCAATCAACTTCTGGTTTAATGTTATTCGGCAAGACAATCGTTTCTTCAGGGATGACCTTGGAACATGCACAAGCTGAAAAGGTACCTGCAGAAGACGTTACCTTTGAAGATAACTACCGTCCAGAATTCATGCCAACCACGAAACCAGTTCTGATGCAATTGGTTTACAACCCAGAGACGCGTGAAATCTTAGGGGCCCAATTCATGAGTGAACATGACGTTTCACAATCAGCCAACGTGATCTCAGTGATGATTCAAAATCACAACACAATTGATGACTTAGGCTTTGTTGACATGTTCTTCCAGCCAATCTATGACCGTCCGTTCAACTACTTGAACTTATTAGGTCAAGCAGCCATCGCTCATGCGGCTGAAAAAGTGACTGAATAATTGAAATAAACGAGTTATTTTGACTCGAAAAAGATGCGCCGCTGATCCGAACAAGACATGTTTCGGATCAGCGGCGCATCTTTTTTTGCTGGTGTCGGGTTGGGTGGCACAACGGTTAATGGTCAGTCGTTGCTGAGATAGGGCGCTCCCCACACGCTTGCGTTGAGAAGATTGACCCTACTATTAATGGCGCGGGTGCCTAGGCCGCTTGGTAGTCAAAGTTTAAGTTGTCGGTAGTCGTAAAGCTCAAAGTTGTCAGCACTTGTCCCATAAGTGAATCTGGTTGAGATAAAGCTAATTTGAGCTGCTGGAGTTTTAATTCGACGGTGCCGAATGCCACGAGTCGTTCCAGAATTTCCGTTAAGGGGGCGACATCATGATTAGCGTCCGTCAGCTGGACTGTCAACGTTGCTTGGTGGGCAGCCATATCAATTGGCGCAAACCCGACCTGTCCGCAGAAATCATTGGTAGTCCGATCAGTAACGCCCCAAATCAGCTGACGATCGTTAAAAATCTCGCGCATCACTTGATTGATACGGTCGGCCGTCGCTGCCATGGTCATGGTCGTATCGGTCGTTTGGTAGAGATTGAAGACGTCGACCACGCGGACTTTCGTGAGCCAATCAAATGCATAGTGCGGCGTCAAAATAGGATGGTATTTTTCAAATTGTGACATCAAGCGCGTGCTCCTTTAAATGAGTTATTTCGATGTGAAACGATAAGTCTATTGTACCACGGGTCTGGGGGTGGGCTGGGTATGGATGATTTGGACTAGTAACTGTTTTGAATATTCCACCATAAAGCACTTAGTCTTCTAAAAAAGTAAGCACAATTATATCTCATGTGAAAAATCATTACATTTCAAAAAATACTAATGATTTTACTCGATGTTATAATAAAGGCTTACTTTTAGTCTGCTATCAGCACCACCAACCCCACCAACCCCACCAACCTAAAAATCGGTCCTCCGAGTCACAAGCTCGAAGAACCGATTTATTTTAGTTATTTATTTTAGT
>NZ_JAGYGS010000055.1:0-22136 GCF_018991185.1 Lactiplantibacillus sp. 7.2.4 | reverse complement strand
TGGGGTGCTTTTTTCTTTGTTCCGTTACTTCTAAGTTAGCCGGATAGAAAGGTGATTAATATGAGTAAAATGATTCAATTTTTTGATACGACGCTCCGAGATGGGGAGCAGACGATTGGCGTCAATTTCAGTGTCGCCCAGAAGGTCGCAATTGCCAAGCAGCTTGAACGCTGGGGTGTCGACTGCATCGAAGCGGGTTTTCCGATTGCGTCTACGGCCGATTTTGAAGCCGTCCAGGAAGTATCGAAGGCAGTCAAACACACAACTGTCACGGGTTTAGCACGCGCACGGCAGGGCGACATCGATGCTTGTGTCAGTGCGACCAAAGCGGCCCGGCATCGTCAAGTGCACGTGTTTATCGCAACGAGTCCGATTCATCGTGAGGCTAAATTACATATGACCAAGGCCCAAGTGCTAGCGACGATTGACGAAATGGTGCGCTATGCCCGTCAATTTTTCGAAGTCGTGGAATCTTCGCCTGAGGATGCGACGCGCACCGAAGCAGATTTCCTAGCGACGGCGATTCAGACGGCCATAGATGCGGGCGCCACAGTGATCAATATTCCGGACACGGTCGGTTATACGAATCCCGTTGAGTTTGGTCAATTGTTCGATTTCTTACAACAACACGTCGCGAGTTTCAATGAAGTCACTTTTTCAGTTCATTGCCATGATGATCTTGGATTAGCCGTCGCCAATAGTTTAGCCGCGATTGCACACGGTGCGACCAGAATCGAGGGCACCATCAACGGCATTGGCGAACGGGCCGGTAATGCCGCACTTGAAGAAGTCGCAGCCGCTTTACACGTGCGCCATGACTATTATCAGGTTGACGACCATATTCAATTAAGCGAGACCTGGGCGACGAGTCAATTAATCAGTCAGGCCGCTGAAATGCCGATTCCGCATAATAAAGCTGTAATTGGGGCCAACGCCTTCGCACATGAATCTGGCATTCACCAGGACGGCATGCTGAAAAATCCGCAGACGTATGAGATTTTGACACCTGCTAGTGTCGGGGCGCCGAAGACAACGTTACCACTAGGCAAGTTATCTGGCTCCCACGCGGTCATGCACAAATTACAGCAATTAGGTTACCAGATCGACGCACAACAAATGTCAGCTGTGTTTGCGCAATTCAAACGGATCGCTGAGCAAGTCGATATTGTCTGTGATGCCGATTTGAAAGCAATGATGGCCAATTTTGAAACGGGGGTGGCGTAATGACGACAACTTCAGTTGCTCAGATTGCGGTCCTAGCCGGTGACGGTGTCGGACCAGAGATTATGACCGCGGCCTTGGCGGTGCTTAAGACAGTCAGTCAGGATCAATTCCAATACCAGCTACAAGCAGTCCCCTTTGGTGGGATTGCAATCGACCAGTGCGGCGAGCCGTTACCCGCAACGACTTTGGCGACCTGCCAAGCGAGTGATGCTGTGTTATTAGCGGCGGTCGGTGGCCCAAAATGGGACCAGGCCCCGCAACGTCCCGAAGCGGGGCTACTCGCTTTACGTCAGGCGTTAAACCTATTTGCAAATATTCGGCCAACACGGATCACTGAGGCGAACCAGCACTATTCACCGTTGAAGTTAGCGGCCCCGGTTGATTTCGTTATTTTCAGAGAATTGATGAGTGGGATTTATTTTGGTCAACCACGGACGTTCAGTTCAGAGATGGCAGTTGATACGATGCGTTATCAACGTGAAGAGATTGCCCGTATTGCGCGCTTAGCTTTTCAATTTGCGACCACCCGCAGCCAACATGTGACGTTAGTCGATAAGGCGAACGTATTGGCTAGTAGTCGACTCTGGCGGCAAGTCGTTGCGGCAATTGCCGCCGAATTTCCAGCAGTCACTTATGATACCAAATACGTTGACGCGACGGCCATGCAACTGATTGCTCATCCGGAACAATTCGATGTGATTTTGACGGCGAACCTCTTCGGCGACATTTTGAGTGATGAAGCTGCTGAAATCACCGGGTCGCTAGGAACGATCCCATCAATTAGTCAGGGTAGTCAGGGGCCGGCCTTATATGAGCCGATTCACGGTTCAGCACCAGATATTGCCGGGCAAAGTCGCGCTAATCCGATTGCGATGATTCGCTCCGTTGCCCTGATGCTCGCACATTCATTTAAACGGACTGATTTAGCTAATGAGATCACGACAGCCATCGATGCAGTGATGGCGGCCGGAATCGTCACCCCTGATTTGGGTGGGTCAGCCACGACGACCGCAGTGACCGCTGCCATTATTAATCACATTCAAGAAAGTAGGGAAGTCTATGCCACAGACCATGTTTGATAAACTTTGGAATCGTCACGTCATCAGCGGTAAAGCTGGTGAGCCACAATTAATTTATGTGGATTTGCATTTATTACACGAGGTGACGTCGCCTCAAGCCTTTGAGGGCTTACGAGAAAATCATCGCCGCGTGCGCCGGACCGACAAGACGTTTGCGACGATGGATCATAACGTGCCAACCGAAGATATTTTCAATATTAAGGACGCGATTTCACGCAAACAGATTGAAACGCTGGCCCACAATGCCGCCGAATTTCATGTTCGGCTCGCGGGTATGGGCGATGCGGATCAGGGTATTATTCACGTGATTGGCCCACAATTGGGCTTAACGCAGCCTGGGATGGTCATCGTATGTGGTGACTCACATACTGCGACCCACGGCGCCTTTGGATCAATCGCGTTTGGCATCGGCACTAGCGAGGTTGAACACGTGCTCGCGACTCAGACCATCTGGCAAACGAAGCCGAAAACCATGGGTATCCACGTTCATGGCCAGCTCGGACACGGCGTTTATGCGAAGGATATTATCATGGGCATCATCGCTCGTGAAGGGGTCGCATTCGGGACGGGTTACGCGGTCGAACTTTACGGTGACACGATTGAACGTATGAGCATGCCCGAACGAATGACCCTCTGCAATATGGGAATCGAAGGTGGCGCAAAAATGTGTCAAGTTAAGCCAGACCAAACGACTTTTGATTACGTCGCCGGTCGTAAATATGCCCCTAAAAACATGGCCAAAGCGATTGCCGATTGGCGGCAGTATTACACGGACGACCCAGCCGCCTTTGATCGCGTGATTGATTTTGATGTCAGTGACTTGGCGCCATTCGTCTCCTGGGGAACGAACCCCGGCATGTCGATTCCGATTAACCAACAATTACCACCGATTAAGAACGCGGATGACCAAAAAGCATACGAATACGTGGGCTTGCATCCCGGTCAAGCCGCCGTCGATATTCCGACTCAGTACGCCTTCTTTGGTTCGTGCACCAATGGTCGCCTGTCAGACTTAAAGATTGCGGCCAATGTCTTACGCGGGCATCATATTACACCTGGTTTGACTGCACTGGTCGTTCCTGGGTCTCGGGCAGTCAAAGAAGCTGCTGAACGTCTTGGCTTAGACAAGATTTTTAAGGACGCTGGTTGTGAGTGGCGTGAACCGGGATGTTCAGCCTGCTTAGGGATGAATCCGGACCAGGTTCCCGCTGGTCTGCACTGTGCGTCGACCTCAAATCGGAACTTTGAGGGTCGCCAGGGTGCGGGCTCGCGAACCCACTTAGCCAGTCCGGCCATGGTGGCGTATGCCGCGATTAACGGTCACTTTGTTGATATTCGAAAGGAAGCGCTTTAAGATGACGCCAATTACCACGATTACGAGCACGACGATCCCATTGATGAAAGAAAATATTGATACTGACCAGATTATTCCAAAACAATTTTTGAAGAACATTTTAAAAGTCGGTTATGGCGACCATCTATTTTATGACTGGCGCTACCGTCATCCCAATGATCCAGACCCGGCGTTCATTTTAAACCGACCGGAACGGCAGGGGGCTCATATTCTAGTGACGGGTGCGAACTTTGGCTGCGGCTCCTCACGTGAACACGCGGTGTGGGCCCTGAAGGACTTCGGCTTTCAAGTAATCATTGCTGGCAGTTACAGTGATATTTTCTACATGAACAGCACCAAAAATGGTGTACTGGCGATTACTTTGCCGGAAGTCGACCGAATCCAATTAGCACAAATTGCGCCGAATGCGGAAGTGACGGTCGATTTACCCAACCAGGTCGTTTGCTACCAAGATCAACAGTTTCATTTTGAAATTGACCCGTTATGGAAACACAAATTTATTAATGGCTTGGACGATATTGCGATTACGATGGGATATGAAGACCAGATTGAGGCCTATGAAGCGAAGATTCCAACTTATGATTGAAAGGGTGGTTCATGCGCATGGAAATTCAGACAGAGACACAGTTGCGACAGCGAATCGACCGGACCCATGAGTCACCGCTGTTTTATAAGATTTTTGCGTTAGTTGCAGGTGGCATGTTCTTGGATGCTGCGGATGTGTATATGGCAAGTGCCGTCGCGAGCACGTTATTGAAGAGTGGCTGGTCAACGATTGCCACCAACTCGTACTTCCTATCGAGCGGCTTTTTGGGCCTCTTCATTGGTTCATTGACCGCTGGCTTTATCGGTGATTTGAAGGGACGCCGGGTCGCATATCAAGTTAATTTGTTACTATTCGGCGGCTTTACCTTTTTAGCGGCCTTTGCACCCAACATGGCGGTTTTGATTGGCTGTCGCTTGATTGCTAGTATTGGCTTAGGCTCAGAAATCGTGACCGGGTATGCGATGATCAACGAGTTCGCACCCGTGCATCGGCGCGGACGGTGGTGTGCCAGCGTGTCGGTGATTGCCAATACGGGCGCCCCAGTGACGATGCTTGCTTGCACGATGATCATTCCGCGCTTTGGTTGGCGGGTGATGTTTGCCGCGATTGGCATCATTGCCGCAATCTTGTGGGTTTTACGCCGCGACATTCCAGAATCACCCCGGTGGTTGTTGAGCCACGGCCAACCCGTCGCTGCAGCTGCAGTGATCAAACGTTTGGAAGTCTCAACGAGGCGTGCAGACGCGGATGAGGCACAAACCACATCAGTCCGGCCCAATGCACCAGTTAGCCGGCACCTAGGCGTCAGTTTATTCGTCGCCATCGTTGCCGTTTCAGCCACGATTATTTGTCAGTATACATTTACTTCCTGGGTACCAACGTTATTGGTCAAACGCGGCATCAACGTGACGGGCTCCCTAGGGGTGTCAACCGTCATGATGTTAGGCGCCCCAATCGGCTGCGCAGTCGGTGCTTACTTGGTCGATCGTATCGGCCGCAAATGGACCATCGTGCCAGCCTTTCTACTGACAGCGGTACTTGGCATGGGATATGGACAACAAACTGCGATCCGTGGCGTTGTCATGGTGGGCTTTGCACTGACCGTTTGCTTCTATATCCTAATGGCGAGTGTCGTCGCGGTATACGTCTCAGAGTTATTCCCAACTAAATTCCGCTTTCGTGGATCCGGAATTGCCAATGGAACTGCAAAATTATTCACGGTTGCAATGCCAATCGTCGTTGCTTGGCTACTACAAGTGACCAGCGTCAACGTGATTTTCTGGATCATCAGCGGCATCGCATTGTTGGCTGGACTCGTCGTCTGGGGACTAGGTGTTGAAACCAGTCAGCGACGGTTAGATTGAGTCGGTGAGAACGGGGGGTTAACTAGTGTTGATGTGTGGTGTGCGCAATGGATCATATGGGTTACGCATGGTGCTAGTTAATTCGTCATGATTTAATCGTGCCAATTATTAAGTTCAAATGCGGCCAGCTGAGAATCGCTGGAAATAAGGCGAGTTAGCGTAAATCTGCTTTACGGTGGCTTCCTACACCGACTTCCAGGCATTCTGTGCAATGGCCGGAACGTGGTGGACACAGATTTAAGCCGACAAATCACGTCTTAAATACTGGTCTTTCACTAACCAAGCAAAGGACGCTTGCTAAGTGAAATTTCACCACTGGGCCTTGCCCAGAATACCTTCCAGCCGGGATTGTATTCGAAAGGCAGACATTTGCGAACTCAACTTTTTCTTAGATTAGTCGTTGATTCACAATCCAAGGTCATTTTGACATTCACTGTCAGACTAGTTTCTAATGCTAGCTAAGCTTCCTAACCCATGTTTTAACTTTTCGAATCAGCAGTTTCACTGAGTTTGTCAGAACTTTCTCTAGTCGCTTGAGATAGCAAGGTCTCAAATTATAAACGAAGGTAATTTTATCGACTAAATGCAAGACTAGTGTCCGTTGAAATTAGTGAATTATATTCAGTAATCTTCTCAGTACTCAAATGTCATAAAGCATCAGCGATACCAATTCAAAGCTTGCTTGAAGAACAAGGCCCTAATATTCAGTGGTCAATTGTACCCAGATAGGTGGCTGTTCATCCGCCATTCGAGCGGCTTCCCGACTGTAGGGGCTGGCGGACAATGCTCAAGGGCGAAGTTCTTCTTGTCCGGGTGGGCTTCCCGGGCTAGAAGAAGACTCGTATTTGAAATTGCGCAGTGGGTTTCTGCGTGAGTTCAAATCGATGTCCGCCCTGTTCCAGCGTTGTCAGCCAGCCCCGGAGGTCGGACTAAGACGCTCTCAGCTGACGAACAGTAAGCCACACAATTAGCATGTCTTAATCATGATTCATGCTAAATAATAACTAGCAAATACATCGGCAGTCTATTATTGTTGTTACATACAAAAATCACGACTAACAAGTTCTAACGTAACTTAATACGTGACTTGTCAGTCGTGACTTTTTCGCTTTTAAAGTGTTTGTTTGTAATTAACAAGTTCCGGTGATAGTAGGATTTTATCACCCATCTGATGTAAATCAGCAATCGAGGTTGCACCGACCAATGCTAAGAGCCGTTTTAATTGGCTTTGCCAGTCAGTTAGCATCGCAATCACTTCCTCGTCAGTATGGTGGAGCAACGCGTGGAGTACGGTCCCAGCCATTCCGACAGCATCCGCTCCCAGCAACAGGGCCTTCAAGACATCAAGTGGCTGGCGAATGCCACCAGCTGCAAAAATCGTCAAGTCTTGTGGATGGCCTTGAACACTCAGCAAGGATTCGACGGTGGTCAATCCAAAGTCATGGAGATAGGCCATGTCACGCTGCGGTCGACGCCGATTTTCGATATCTACGAAGTTGGTCCCGCCATGACCACCGAGATCGATGTAGCGGACACCGGCCTGGTAAAGTTGTTGCATGGTTGGCTTAGAAATGCCAAAGCCGACTTCCTTGACGATCACTGGTACGGGTAAAGCTTGGACCAGCGTTTGAATATTGGCCAGCCAATGAAAGTCGCGGTCTCCCTCGGGCATGACGATTTCTTGGACGACGTTTAGATGCAATTCGAGCGCATCAGCTTGTAACATTTTGATTGCCGTCTGAGCAGCTGCCAGCGGATGACCTGCGCCGAGGTTACCAAAAATCAAACCATCAGGATTGTTAGTCCGCATACTGCTAAAGGTGCCGGCTAATTGGGGATCTTTGATGGCGACACTTTGCGAGCCGGTCGCAATCGGTAAGCCGCAAGCCGCCGCAATTTTTCCGAGCCGTGCATTTAGTTCGCCAGTGTGCGGGGAGCCGCCAGTCATGGCTTCGATATAGAGCGGACTGTCCCAGTGCCACTGTCCAATGGTCGTACTTAAATTGACGTCGGCGACTGCGGTTTCAGGTAGGGCATCGTGGCGAATCCGGACTTGGTCGAAGCTATTTGGTTGATCCCCATGATAGTACTTCTCGGCCAGGGAAACGTGTTCGTCTTTACGATGAGATTGTTGACTTTGTGGCATCAGGCCACCTCCAATATCAGGTTAATCTGAAAACGAGTCTGGCAGGGTGTGCCAGGCTCGTCAGTAACAGGCTTAAGAATTTGGTAAGACGGTATCTTGCACCGTGTGAACGTTTAAATTGAGTTGTTCGATACCTTCAGCGGCCCAAGCCGCTAAGAGCGGTTGGGGGTCGATCGCTTGATTGATCAAGACGATGCCGCAATCCCCACCGCCAGCACCAGAAGTTTTAGCCGCTGCGCCGGCGTTTTCAGCCAATTGAATCATGCGTTGTAATAGTGGCGTTTCAATCGTCACGTGACTAAACGTACCGAGCTTTTGTAGCAACTGTCGGTTGAGCCGCAATTCCGTTTGAATTGCATCCAGGTCACCGTGGTGAAAACCAGTGATCATGCGTTTCAGACAGGCTTTACTGGCTTGTAAGAAGGTTTGGTATTCACTGCGCTGTTTGGCCTTGACCAATGCGACTTTATCGACTAAGCGCGAGGTTGAAGCCGGCGAGCCGGTCCAGCCAATCATCAAACGCAAGTCGGCAGGTGGTGTTAAGAGTTCAATGCTCAAATCTGGCCAAGTCATTGCCAATAGTTCGCTGAGACTGGATTGGGCTTGTTGTAGCTGCAACCAATCACGATCAAACGAGTGGTAGGCGATCCAACCGCCGTAAACACTCGCCGCAATATCGCCCAGTGAACCATTTCCCTGAACAGAGAGGTGGGCAATCGCCGCTAGTTTGAAGAGCTTCGGCTTATCCATTGGTAAGTGGTAAAACTCGCATAACGCCTTGACGGTGGCCACGGTGACCGCAGCCGAAGAACCAAGACCGTATTTTTTGCCGTCAGCGCTATCAAGTTCACTGTTGATCCCGAGGTGGTATACCCCGAGGTCACGGCCTAGTTCGTGGGCATAGCTTTCAGTGTAACTGATTGCTGCCAAAATATAATGGAAGGGGTTATCGCGATTATCGAAGACCATCGCATCGCCCTGACGTCGCCAAACGATTGAGTTTTCTTGGTATTGTTCTGAAACGATACTCCCAATCGTTTCGCTAGGTGAAATCGTTGCGGTCACGAACTGGTCGAGCGCAACGATAATTGCTGGATAACTGCTTTCCACCACTGCATATTCGCCGGCAATGTAGAGTTTTCCAGGAGCTTTCACCGTTATCATGCCATCATGTCCTTTCATGGCCAGTCATGACCATTTAAATTAAACTGCATTGATTTTCTGTTATCGTGATTCCAGGACCGGGTTTGGCAACAATCAGTTGTTCAGGTTCGAAATATTGTTGTAACGCTGTCTTAATCACGTCAGTATCCTGACCCGCACAAATGATTTTAACGTTCGGGCCAGCGTCCAAAGTATAATAACAGTTTACCCCTTGTGAACGCAAGTCGGTGACCGCCTGAATTGCGGTTAACGTCTCAGCGGTAAAATAGTTAAACGCGGGTTCGGCACTCAAATTAAGCGCGTGCATCCGCATCGCATTGGTCTCTGCGATTTGTCCGACCTCTTGTAAATCACGGGCCGCGATTGCTTGTCGCATCCGTTTCAAATCGGCTTCGGCGGTCTGGACCCAAGCTGGATAGTAAGGGGAGGTCTGAACGACTCGTGCCATGCCGGCAGTCGAACTGATTGGTTTTTGCGTGGCCTTGAGTACGACGGCAATCATCTGAATGTCCCAATCCACCGGGTCCTGTAAGACTTCCGCGTAAGAACTAGCATCATCATGTCCGGCGCGCCATTCGACGAAGCCACCAAAAATCGAGCGGGTCGCTGAACCAGACCCCCGACGTGCGAGTCGTGATAAGTCGGTCAAGTCGAGTTGCAAACCGGCTGCACGACTGGCCGCACCCGCTAAGGCGGCAAAGCCAGAAGCAGAGGAAGCTAGTCCCGCTGAGGTCGGCACGTGATTTTCAGTGACGACCTTGGCGTAGGCTGTCTGACCGCTTTGTTGGCGAACCAGGTCCAAAAACTGACTGATGCGGGCCGCTTTTTGGGCGGTCAGGCGCTGACCATTGAACTCAATTTCGTCGGCAGTCAGTTGTGTGGCAAAGGTTACGCTAGTTTGCGTATAGAAATGGTCTAATGTGAGCGAGATACTGCCGTTTTGGGGTAGCATCAAGTCGGCATCCTTTTTGCCCCAGTATTTGACCAGTGCAATGTTCGTGTGGGCCTTTGCGGTTACAGTTTTTGCCATGAATTTTCCTCCAAAAGTTAATTAATCATCAGTCAAAAGTGGTTCGACCCAGGTTGCCGTGGCCCCCGCAGCGCTTAATTCTTGTGCGAGTTGGTTGGCGATACTAGCCTCAGGGGCGAGCGCAATCAGACAGCCACCTTGGCCACTACCAGTGAGTTTTGCAGCTAAGGCACCGTGCTGGCGGGCAACCGCGAGCAACTGTTCAAGCGCGGGATGACTGACACCTAGTGCCCGTAAATCATCTTGTGCGCCATTGAGTGCTGTTGCCAATGCGCCCATGTTACCATCTGCTAACGCGGTTCGTGCTTGGCGAGTCATGTCACCTAAGTGGTCGATCCTTTTTTGAATCGTGGCGCCCTCAATCATCAGTAAGTTACGGACGGTCGCAACGGCAATTTTGGTCTGACTCTTAATACCAGTATCTGCAATGACTAAATATCCAGGCAGTTTGACCGGAATTGGAAAATTTTCTCGTCCCTTGACGAACCAGACCGGTGATTTCGCGCTGGCCGTCGCCACGTCGAGCCCACTCGGTTGTCCGTGGGTATAGCTCTCGGCAATGTTGGCCGTTGCTAATAACGTTTGGTGTGAGAGTGGGCGTTCGAAAAAGTCATAGAACGCGCGGGTGACGGCAACTGCCGCGGCGGCTGAAGAGCCCATTCCACGTTCGGAAGGAATATCGCTTGTAATATGAATATCAAAGCCTTGATCTGGCGCGTCGAAGCGTTCCAGCAAAGTTTTGATGAGGGTCTGAATACCCCCTAAATTGGCGGACATCATGTTGAAGTCGCCGTTGAAGTACCGACTTTTAACGGTCTGAGCGGCATCGCGGCGATGAATCGTCGCCTGCATTTGAATCGTCGAAATTGGTAAGGCAATCGCGGGTTGTCCATAGACGACGCCGTGCTCCCCAATTAAAATAATTTTGGCATGACTAGTACCGGTAGCTAGATTTTTCAATCGTGTCGCTGCCTTTCTGTAAGTAGATTGATAATAGCTTCATAATACCTTATTCGCGTGGATTTTGCCACGGCAACTACGGTTAGCGGCTGGATTTTAAGCTGAAATTAAGTTGGACTGGTTTGGAAACTAACAAATTCAAGTGGCATGCAATACCTGTCGATTGTTTGTGCCATTAAAGGATGGCAACTAGTGGCGACTAGGCGTGAATATGGTAGAATTAGAAAATAATTAGAAATGAGGGTGATTCCATGCCAGAGACAGAAGTTTATCTGATTATGACCGGTTATGTCGAAGAAACGCCGAAGCAAGTCGGGGTCGTTGCCGCGGTCTACGTTTCAACAGATCTAAAGCGGGCACAGTCAAAACTAGCAACATTGCGACAAGCTCATCCCCAAACCTTCTATGAATTGTATCATTGCCCACTGGATACGGACTTAGATCAGCTCAGTCATTATCCGTCAGTTGAGATTAGCCCTGCTGATTTCGCCTAGATGAGGGGTCCGGGTCAGGCTCAGTGCATGAATATGCTATAATTTAGAATGGTATGCGATAAGGCTGTCAATAATCCGGGTGGTGCGCTAATCAAATTGCTAGTGCGCCGCGGATATAGCATGCAACACGATAGCTTTACAATCAATAATCTGGGGAAATGACCATGAAACCAAACACAACTTATGCGGTCGTTGATATTGAGACGACCGGGACTAGTGTGAAGGACGGCGACCGCATCATTCAGATCGGTTGTGCGTTTGTTAAAAATAATAAAATAATTAATACCTTTGCCGCGGACGTTAACCCGTTAAGAACGGTACCCGCCGTGATTGAGAACTTGACGGGTATCAGTAATGCACGGGTCCGCAAAGCACCGCCGTTTGATGACTTGGCGGGGACGATTTATAGCTTGTTGCAAGGAACCGTTTTTGTTGCTCACAACGTTAATTTTGATTTGCCGTTCATTAATGGAGAACTGCAGCGAGTCGGCTATCCGGAACTACCTATTCAGGCGGTGGATACCGTTTCGCTCAGTCAAATCTTATTACCGACCGCGCCGAGTTTTCGTCTGCGCGATTTGAGTCACCAACTAAAGATCGACCACGAACATCCGCACGCTGCGGATAGTGATGCGATTGCAACGGCACACTTGTTTATCAAATTGCAGCAGCGCTTGGCACAGTTACCACTGATTACGTTGCAGCAGATGGTGCAGCTCACACCGGAACTACCGCGCGAGACTGCCGACTTATTCGCCTACGCTTTCCAACAAGGCAAGCAGCATCCGCATCAACTGCCGAGCGGCTTAGTTATCAAAAATGGGCTAGCCTTACGAAAACAACGGCTGCCACAGCAGCCCGTTGGACGCAAGGCCGCCCGTTATCCGTTGACCAAAGCGCAGAAGCAACACTTATTTGGTGACCGTTTAACTTATCGACCACAACAGGCACGGATGATGAACCAAATCTATCGTCACTATGCCAAGCAGCCGGCCGAACAACCGCCATTGTTAATCGAAGCACCGACTGGGACCGGTAAAACCTTAGGCTACTTGTTACCATTAGCCTATTTGGCACAGGATGGCCAGCAAGTCGTGATTAGCACGGCGACGACGGTGTTGCAGACGCAATTGCGTGATCAAGGCGTGGGGCTGTTAAATCAGCTCTTGCCTGAGCCAGTGACGGCAGTCGTCATCAAGGGAAACCAACATTATGTGGACCTGAATCGGTTCGCCCGCGGATTAGCGTTACACGAACATTCCAAACAGACGCAATTGTTGAAATTACGGGTGCTCGTGTGGTTGACGATGACGACGACCGGGGACCTCGACGAATTGCACTTGAGTACCTATCAGGCGCCATATTTCAGTGAAATCGCCCATCACGGGGTAGCGTCACTTAAGGCGGATGACCCGTTCTTTAAGGAAGACTTTTTACGATTCCGTGACCAATTGACGGCTCAAGCAACGTTCATTATCACGAACCATGCTTACTTGATGCACCACGTGGCACAACTCGGTAGTCGCCAAGAACGGCCATTGCTGGTCTTAGATGAGGCCCAGCATTTAGCAGATGGCGTCGTCCGTGATTCACGTCAAAAATTCGACTTCAATGGCTACATGGCGACCTGTCATAGTTTGATCAGTCGCATCGATAGTGAGCATCGGCTGAACTTACGGGCATTGTTTGCCGAACAGCCGCAAGCCGATTATCGACTCAAACTATTAGACAATTCGCTCAATGATACGGATCTGCATTTGCAACAACTGCAGGCGGCATTGGCACGCGCCTTCGTACCAGCACAAAAGGGTGGCAATCAACCCGTGGAACTCGGCATCACGACTGATGAGCTGACCGAATTCTTTGCGGCCCATAATCCACTGATCAAACAATTACAAACGGCGATTGAAAACTGTTTCTTGCAATTTCAACAATTGAATGAACAGTATCAACATGACCAGTCGCAAGTCTTACCGAGCGAGCAACACGTGTTAGACGATTTTGATAATCGCCTCCAACATTTGCGCCAAGGCTATGACTTGCTACGAACCTGGTTAGTGCCGGCCTCCCGCGAACAACGGGTCTTTTGGGTGAGTTTGAATCAGTGGCACGACCGGGGAAGTTTAACGCTGGCAGGA
Organism: Lactiplantibacillus sp. 7.2.4; assembly: GCF_018991185.1. NCBI lineage: Bacteria > Bacillati > Bacillota > Bacilli > Lactobacillales > Lactobacillaceae > Lactiplantibacillus > Lactiplantibacillus sp. 7.2.4. The sequence continues at coordinate 8,636 of NZ_JAGYGS010000055.1, read as the reverse complement.
AGTCTAATCGATACGCAGGGCTACTTTAAGACGCAACTCTATCCCTATTTCAGCGCACCACTGTTGACTGGGGCGACGTTGTTTGCGACCGGTAAGTCTCAGTACGTTTATTCTCAGTTGGATTTGGACCAAGAGACTGCCAAGCATCACAAGTTGTCGACACCATTTGACTTAGCCCATCAGGCTCGTTTGCTAGTGGCAACTGATGCGCAGGCGAATGAACAGCCGAGTGGTAAACAACGCGTGGCCTATTTGACACGCGCGATTCATGACATTGTGACGGCTACACCGAAACAAACGCTGATCCTGTTCAATTCACTCAGCATGATTGAAGCGGTCTTCTATAGTTTGCACCAGACCAATTTGCCTGGTGACCGGGAAATCTTGGCACAGGGTGTCAATGGGAGCCGTGAAAAACTCCTGCGCCGGTTCACACAAGGCGACAACGCGATTCTGTTAGGCGCCGGCAGTTTCTGGGAGGGCATCGATTTGCCGCAAGAACAGTTGGAACTGTTGATCGTGACGCAATTACCGTTTGAGTCGCCCGACCAAACGACGACCAAAGCGCGTTATCAGCAATTGCGGCAAGCCCAGCTCAATCCGTTTTATAATGAGGCCTTGCCGAAAGCGGCCTTGAAATTACGTCAGGGCATCGGTCGTTTGATTCGAACAGACCATGACCGCGGGGCCGCCGTGATTTTAGATGACCGGCTAATGACTAAGCGTTATGGGCAAACGATTATTAAGGCGTTGCCGAAGACCTTACCGCCGACAGCTGGGACGATTCCGGAAATTACCGCCGAACTTCAAAGTTTTTTCAAAACTAAGTAAGAAACCATTCCGCAAACAGATAAATTTGCTATAATTAATTTATCTGTTTTTTGAAAGGAAGAGCATATGCGAGTTCAACGTAGAAGGCGCCCTGAACGGCTCATTATGATTATCTTGGTTGTCATCTTGGCAATCATCGTAGCCGTATATGGGACGTTATGGGCGGCACAGCGACCAATGCATCAAGCCCAAAAGACCGCTTATAGTCTTGCGGTCAGCAAAGGTAAGCTAAAGACGACCACGGCATTTTCACAGTACAATGGGACGAGTAGTTATTACGTTGTAACTGGGACTAACAGCAAGAACGTTCCAGTCTACGCGCTGATCAACACGAATAAGCATCATAAAACGACCGTTGTCAAACAGTCCGCTGGGATTTCACGGACGAAGGCGCTTAAAAAAGTTTGGTCAAAACGCAACCCTAGCAAGGTCATTAAGGCGACCCTTGGTGAATATGATGGCACCACCGTCTGGGAAATTACCTACTTGAATCAGAAAAAGAATTTGTGTTATGAAATCTTGCAGTATTCGAATGGGAACCAACTGAAATCGATTATTAATATTTAACGGTTAAAGGAGTGCGGATGTACATGGAATTATCGCGTAAAGTAATGCAGATTCAACCGTCAGCAACACTAAAAATCAGTGCAACTGCCAAGCAAATGGTGGCGGATGGCATCGACGTTATCAATTTGGGTATCGGCGAACCCGATTACCAAACCCCTGATAATATCAAGCAGGCTGCCATTGACAGTATTCAAAATGGTCAAGCTAGTTTTTATACGCCAGCGACGGGCTTACCCGCGCTGAAGGCGGCAATTAGTCAACGAATTGAAGCGGATCATCATTATCATTTTGATCCCAGTCAAATTGTCGTGACGGATGGCGCCAAAATGGCGTTGTTCACCCTGTTCCAAGTCATCTTGAATCCGGATGACGAGGTTTTATTACCCGTCCCATACTGGGTCAGTTATTCGGAACAAGTTAAGTTGGCTGGTGGGGTACCAGTTGAAGTACCGACCGATGACCAACTGCGGTTCACGGCCGCTGACCTAGAAGCCCATCGGACAGCGAAGACCAAAGCATTGGTCTTGAATTCACCGCAAAATCCATCAGGGTTAGTCTTCAGCCGAGCTGAACTGACCGCCATCATGGACTGGGCCAATGAACACGATGTTTTGGTCGTGGCTGACGAAATTTATGAAAAGCTATTATATAACGGTAATCAATTTACATCCGTGTTAGAATTAGATGCGGCCAATATGGATCACGTTGTTTTGATCAATGGTGTTTCCAAGGCCTACTCAATGACTGGCTGGCGAATCGGGTATGCGGCTGGTCCTAAAGAAATCATGGCAAAGATGGGTGTCGTACTCGGGCACGCGGCCAGCAATCCGGCGGCCGTCTCGCAGTATGCGGCCATCGAAGCGTTCAGTGGTGATCAGTCTTCAGTCGAAACGATGCGTCAAGGGTTTGAGGCGCGGTTGAATGAACTTTATCCGCTGATTGAGAGTCTGCCAGGCTTCAAGATGCCAGCTGGTAAGCCAGCAGGGGCCTTTTACTTGTTCCCAGACATCACCGAAACCTTGCGCTTGACTGGTTATGCCGACGCGCCCGCGTTCGTGACGGCGGTACTGCTTGAAGCACACGTCGGGTTAGTTCCTGGGGAAGCGTTTGGGTTACCAGGTTGCTTACGATTGAGCTATGCAACTGACATGGATTCGTTACGCGAAGCCCATCGACGTTTAGATAAATTTATGACAGAAAAAATTGCTGAACAAGCAAAGTAACTGGAGGATGGAAGTAAATGGTGCAACAGATCAGTATTATCGACGCTAAGGACCATGTTGACGAAAAAGTTAAGATTGGGGCTTGGCTAACTAATAAGCGTTCAAGTGGGAAGATTGCCTTCTTACAATTACGCGATGGTTCAGCCTTTTTCCAAGGGGTCGTCGTTAAAAGCCAAGTGAGCGAAACTGTTTTTGAGCTCGCTAAGGAAGTCAAACAAGAAGCTAGCATGTGGATTACGGGTGTGATTCATGAAGATAGCCGCTCCAAGTTTGGCTACGAAATCGAAGTTGAAGACATTGAAGTGGTCGGCGAGAGTGAAGAATATCCAATTACACCTAAGGAACACGGGGTTGATTTCTTATTAGACCATCGTCACTTATGGCTTCGTTCAAAACGGCCATGGGCAATTATGAACATTCGTAATGAAGTTACCCGGGCCACATATGAATTCTTCAATCAAGAAGGCTTCATCAAGATGGATCCACCAATTTTGACCGGGAGTGCGCCAGAAGGAACGACTGAACTGTTCCATACGGAATACTTCGACCGGGACGCCTACTTGTCTCAAAGTGGTCAGTTATACGCTGAAGCTGGCGCATTAGCTTACGGCAAGGTCTTTACGTTTGGCCCAACTTTCCGGGCTGAAAAGTCTAAGACGCGTCGTCATTTGATCGAGTTCTGGATGATTGAACCAGAAATGGCCTTCATGCACCAAGAACAAAGCTTGGAAGTTCAAGAACGCTACATTGCTTTCTTAGTTCAAGGTGTCATCGACCACTGTCAATACGCCTTAGATATTTTAGGTCGCGATGTCGAAACACTGAAGAAATACACGAAATTGCCTTACCCACGGATCAGTTACGATGAAGCTATCGAATTATTGAAAGCCAACGACTTCGATGTTGATTGGGGTGTTGATTTTGGCTCGCCAGAAGAAACTTTCTTAGCAGACCACTTTGACCAACCCGTCTTCGTTTTAAACTATCCAAAGGCCATCAAGCCATTCTACATGAAGCCACACCCAACGCGTGAAGACGTTGTGATTTGTGCGGACTTATTGGCACCAGAAGGGTATGGTGAAATCATCGGTGGTTCTGAACGGGCCACGGACTATAACTACCTGCTGGACCAAATCAAGAAAGCTGGCTTGAACCCTGACGATTACGCTTGGTACTTGGACTTGCGTAAGTATGGGAGCGTCCCTCATTCTGGCTTCGGGCTTGGTTTGGAACGCTTCTTAACGTGGATTACCGCTGAGGACCACGTACGGGAGACGATTCCATTCCCACGTTTATTGAACCGGATTTACCCGTAAAATAAATAAATTGATATTTTTATTAAGAGCGTGGGACCTGGTCTCACGCTCTTAATGGTGAAAGGGTGTTGATTGAATGGAGTCTTTAGCAGCGGCATTAGTGAATGATGGTCAGACCACGATTGCCAATGCCTTACTGGCGCATTATCGTGAGATCGGCGTCACTAATGATGAGTTATTGGTTTATCTACAATTCAAACGGTTGATCGATCAAGGCAATCAATTCCCGGATGCAGCGGTGATTGCCAAGAGTTTAGGTGAGTCAACGAACACCGTTTTTCAGCGCTTGCATGAAATGTTGGCTAAAAAGTTACTAACGATTGAATCGATTACTGGGGATGATCAAAAAATTCATGACCGGTATAATTTTGACGGTCTCTACGACAAGTTGGCCGTGGCGCTTAAAAAGCAACCTGTCACGGATCAGGCTGAAAAGCAAGCCGCTAATGAGAACAAACGACAGAAAGTATTTCGTGCGATTCAGACTGAGTTTGGGCGGGACTTGTCGCCAATCGAAATGGAAAGCATTAGTAAGTGGTTTGATGAAGACCATTACGACCCCGACGTTATCGAGTTGGCATTGCGTGAAGCCGTATTACGGCAAGTGTACAACCTGACTTACATGGACCGAATCTTGCTGAATTGGCAGAAGCGCAACTTGAAGACTGCGGCTCAGGTCGAAGCTGAACGTCAACGCAGCATCGAACAACGGCTGAATTCTGCGCCACAACCGCAACGCCAAACTGGTGAGAACGCGCTACCTAAAATCCCACTCTTTAAGTTGGGTGATGAGCAGTCTTAAGGTTGGTTTGTCGCAAAAAAACGAATAAGTGTCATAACTGGATTTAAATCAAACTCGCGACTAGCTATTTCGGATGGCTGGTCGCGAGTTTTTTTGGCTGGCAGTTGGTATCGATGATGATAAAAAAGTGCGCATTGTTTGGTTTACTGTTCGTCTGCCGGTGATCTCCTTATTCCGACTTCCGAGGCCGGCTGACAATTGCTGGAACGTAAGCCGACGTCGATTTGAACTCACGCAGAAACCCACTGCGCAATTTCAAATACGAGTCTTATTCTAAGCCGGAAGAAAATCACTTCCGACTAAGAATAATTTGGCTACTGAGCATTGTCAGCCGGCCACTCCAGTCGGGAAGCCACTCGAATGGCAGATGAACGACCACCTATCTGGGTACAATTGACCTCTGAACATTTAGTGATTGGCCCCTCCGGTAAAATCTTGATCGGTACTGTTAATGCTTTATGGCCTTTGAGTAGTGAGAAAATCACCTGAATATCGTTCACTATTCTCAATGCCACTAAATTCAACGGCCACTGGTCTCGAGTTTAATCGATAAAATGGCCTTCGCTTAGAATTCAAGATTTTGTTATCTCAGACGACTAGAGCAGATTCCGACGAACTCAGTAAAGTTGCTTGTTATCGGCTTTAAAAAATTGGGTATGGAAGTCTAGCTATTGTTAGAAACTAATCTGACAGTTCAATATCAAAATTATCGTGTGCTGAGGAACCAACGACTAAACTAATAAAAAGTTGGGTCCGCATATGTCTGCCTTTCGAATACCATCCCGGCTGGAAGGTATTCTGGGCAAGGCCAAGTGGTGAAATTTCACTTAGCAAGCGTTTTGTGCTTGGTTAGTGAAAGACCAGTATTTAAGACGTGGGGTGTCGGCTTAAATCTGTCCACCACGTTCCGGCCATTGCCCAGAATGCCTGGAAGCCGGACTAGGAAGCATCCACCACAGCATGTTTACGGTAACTCGCACTGTTTCCAGCGGGGCCCAGCTGGCCGTTTTGAACTTAATAATCGGCACGTTTTTATCATTTTGATGCCAGATGGTTATACTACTTTAGTAAATCAAAACTAAACATCATAGAATAATTAAAAACAGATGATAACTAGTTATTGACTTCTCATCATAAGAGCGCGATACTGTAAACATGCAAGTGAATATATCGATAAATACGTGTAAGATGAGTAGGCGTTGTGTAGATTGGTCAGAGAGCTGTCGGGTGGTGTGAGGCAGTCAAACCGCAATGTCGAAGATGGTCTTATAATGCAAGTTTCAGCGCTGAGCACTTGGTGAGTAAGGCGTTGACGGGTACGCCCGTTATTGGGTTAGAGTTACGGCAGTCATAAGGACTGGCGTGACTTGAAGTGCGGTGGCCTGTGAGGGCCATTCGAAGTAAGGTGGTAACACGGAAAAACGTCCATTCGTCCTTAATCTGGCAATCAGATTAAAGACAATGGGCGTTTTTTAATGGAGAGGATGCAGAAGATGACAGAAGCAGTAATTGATTTAACGCAGATTGGTGTAACGTTTAAGGATGGCCAGAAGACGATTCAGGCCGTTCAAGACGTGGATTTGAAAATTGAGGCTGGTGACATCTATGGCATTATCGGCTATTCTGGGGCTGGAAAAAGTACGCTAGTCCGGGTCATTAATTTACTACAGGTCCCAACAACTGGGCGGGTGGTCGTTAATGGTCAGGCTTTGCAAGAGCTTTCGCCAGTTGCCTTGCGACAGGCACGTAAACGGGTCGGTATGATTTTCCAACATTTTAACTTAATGCAGTCGCGGACGGTGCTTGGTAATGTGGTCTATCCGTTACTCGGGCAAAAAATCAGTAAGTCCGAGCGCCGGGCTAAAGCGCTACGGTTACTTAAACTGGTTGGCCTGGAAGATTACGCTGACAGCTATCCAGATAAATTGTCGGGTGGGCAGAAGCAACGGGTGGCAATTGCCAGGGCACTGGTGACTGATCCGCAAATTCTGATTTCAGATGAAGCGACCAGTGCACTCGATCCCAAAACGACCGCGGCGATTCTGTCGTTACTGCAACAAGTGAATCGGGACTTAGGTGTTACGATCGTGCTGATTACGCATGAGATGCAAGTGATCAAGAGTGTTTGTCATCACGTGGCTGTTATGGAAAATGGCCGGATCATTGAACGTGGCCCTGTTGCGCAAGTCTTTACGGCACCCCAAGCGCCACTGACGGTTGATTTTGTGGAAACATCGACCAACGTGCGGGCAGCCATCGAACGCATCACGCGGACGATCCAATTGAGTGAACTGGCAGATGATCAAGAATTAATTGCGTTTAAATTTGTGGGGCAATCGACCAAGCAAGGCATCGTTTCCCATCTTTCACAAACGCTCGGTGTGGATGTCAACATTCTGTTTGCCAATATTGACCAGATCGATGGTCAAAATGTCGGTGATATGATCGCGATTATTACGGGTAATTTGCCCGCATTCAATCAGGCGATTGCGCAACTCGCTGACCAGGGTGTGCAGACTCATGTGATTAATGAACAAGATGTAAAGGAGTTGGTGGACTGATGAGTGCCTTGATACCAAACGTGTTACAAATGAAAGCAGAATTTATTCAAGCAACCTGGGAGACGCTGTACATGACCGCAATCAGTGCCATCGTAGCGGGTATACTTGGTCTGGGTCTCGGAGTCTTATTAGTCGTTACCCAACCCGGTGGGATTTTGGCGGACCGGCCGTCTTATGAATTATTAGATAAACTAACTAACTTATTGCGGTCGGTGCCATTCATTATTTTGCTGGCGGTCATTTCGCCACTGACCAGTTACTTAGTTGGGACGACGGTGGGGACAACGGCTTCACTGGTGCCATTAGTTTTTGGCATTTTTCCATTCTATGCTCGGCAGGTACAAAATGCCCTATTAGACGTAGATGGCGGCATCGTTGAGGCTGCTCAATCGATGGGCTCGAGCCCGGCCGCGATTATTTTTCGCGTGTATCTCAAGGAAGGCCTACCAGATTTAGTCCGGGTTTCCATCGTCACCGTCATTAGTTTGATTGGGTTGACCACGATGGCTGGCGCAATTGGTGCCGGCGGTCTCGGTGATATTGCCATCAGCATTGGATATGCCCGGTTTGAAAATGACGTGACGTTGGTCGCAATGATTATTATTCTAGTGATGGTGTTTGCCGTTCAGTTATTCGGCGACTGGCTCGTCAAACGAGTCTCACACCAGTAAAAGGGGAAAGTGTCGATGAAACGATTAGCATGGTGGTTATTAGGCATTGCAGTGATTGTCGGCGTGTGCGTCGGCTTACACGAAATTACAAGTTACTCCGCACGGGCGCAACAAAGTGCCACGATTACGGTGGGCTCGATGGGTTCAGACTATGAGGTCTGGCAACATATAGCTAAAAGTACCGAAGCTAAGCAAATGGGACTAACAATTAAAGTTAAACAGATCACGGATGGTGTTCAGTTGAACAAAGCCACGGCGGACGGCGATGTGGACGTGAACGCGTTTCAGTCATGGTCGTATTATGAAACCTACAATCGGCAAAATCCCAAGGCCAAATTGGCAGCGTTAGGAACGACCTATCTAGAACCGATGGGAATTTATTCTAAAAAATATCAAAATGTCGATGAAATTCCAGATGGCGCAACGATCGCAATTGCCGATAATCCGTCGCAAGCATCACGGGGACTGCTGTTGTTGCAAAAAGCGGGACTCATTAAATTATCGGCGAACTTTGGCGTCCTCGGAACGATTAAAGATATTACCAGCAATCCACGACATTTGAAGTTCAAGCAAATTGATGATACGACTGGACCGCGAATTATTAAGAACGTCGATGCCGTCTTGATTTCAAACACTGTCGCCTTGGAAGGACATTTACACGTCTT
>NZ_JAGYGS010000054.1:0-22222 GCF_018991185.1 Lactiplantibacillus sp. 7.2.4 | reverse complement strand
TAGCTAGATTTTAAACAGGTTCTAAGGCCTAAGCCGTTTTGCCAGACCGTGATGGTTGCGGATAAACCAACAATAATACCTGATCCTAAAATTGAACCAATTCCAGCAGCAACTGCTAATGGCCTATATTTTTTAACCATTGAAGTCGATGTTTCATTGTTATTCATATGGATAACCTCCCTTTATTTATAGCTCAATTGTAAGCGATTCCTGAAAGGGCTACCATACCTAGATCACATGAAAGGGATTGCAAAATCACAGGTTACTGATAAACTATTAATCATAAGAAGGTGCTTCCAATGACGAGTAAATTCCTTAACTACGAGCTCTTTGCATTGACTCCAGTCGAACTCAAACAACGTTCTTCGCACGGCAACGTGAACTATATGGATCTGGATTACGTCAACAATCCGATTCCCCAGATGCCTCGGTCTGATTTCTTTGCGGATGGCGATATTGCGGTGACTAAAAACAATCGATTCTCATACGTACCAGCACATACGCATAGCTTTATTGAGCTCAATTACATGTATTCCGGAACTTGTACCCAGTACATTAATGGAGAAAAAGTCGTTCTCCATCAACATAACTTGATCATGATGGACAAAGATATTGTCCAACAAATTGAATCAACTGATAGTGATGATATTCTGATCAACATTTTGCTAAAAGATGACTCAACTATGAATCAACTTTTCGACTATATTGCAGTCTCGACAAATGAAATAACAGAATTTTTATTCAACGCTTCCCACATCAACACACTGCATAACAACTTTATTCTGTTCGACTTGTCACACCGCGAAGTGGCAATCAACTTGGTGGAAAGTTTAATTATCAAGGGCCTCACTAGAGAACGACAACGTAATAAGTCGATGGGACTACTACTATCTACCCTAATACTTGAATTGTCTCAATCAATTGAGCAAGAATATATCAATTTTTCTGCCAATACCGACGACAATCTCTTGCCAATCATCCAATATATTAATCAAAATTTTTCAACCGTCACTTTGAAAGAAGTCAGCCAGAAATTTTCCTATAACACCAACTATCTAGGCAATAAAATAAAGGAGGCCACCGGCAAGACCTTTAAAGAACTCGTCGATCGCCGTCGCATATCTGCTGCTCAAAATCTCATGATTAAGACAAATTGCACACTAGCTGACATCTGTGACATTGTTGGTTATCAGAATACATCGTCACTATTCCGATTATTCAAAAAATATTTACAGACGACTCCCTCAGAATACAAACGCAAAGTCAGTGATCAATAGCTGGGTAGGACTCGATATACTGGTCAACCCACAACAAAGCTTTCACCATTGAAGGCCCTCGATACTAAGCTCATAACAATTTGAATATTGATTTATGTATACAGTGACCACCAAAAAATCGTTACTTCAAGAGATATATGGCTTTCTTGAAATAACGATTTTTATTTATTATCAGAAACTAAACTGTAAAGACGTGTGATGAAAAGGCTTGTAGACAACGGAAAAGTGTCTAACTCTTATTTTGCAATTGCAACACCCCTCTGTTGCTTTCAATGCCAGCAGAAAGATTACTAATTTCTTTGATAGCTGCTGCCAAACCACTGGCCCGCCTATTGCGCCTCCGCCTGCGGATAAGTAATCAAATTGCCACTTTCAAAAGCTGGTAGGCCTTTAACGGCACGATACATCGCCCGTTCGATTTGTTGCAGGCCGCCACCGTTGGCAATGGCCATTTTGAGGTCATATTGTTTGACCGCCTTGCTCAATGCTTTGGAAGTCGCATGCTTATTTTGGTTTTGGACCATGACCACAATATCTGTTTGGCTGAGTTGTTGATTGTAGAAGCTGGCGCTGTTGCTATGTTTGAAGGCGTCAATCAACAGTGCATGACCGTTGTGTTCATCAATCAACTGGGTGATCTGCTGCTGCCGGGTGTTGGCGTCACCCATGACAACGGCGACCGTTTGGGGTTTTAAATCAAAGTCCAGCGTTTGAATCGGTTCGGCCGGACTAGTAGAAGTGGTCGACTTGACCCGTTTTTCAGGTCGATTCGCCTGTGCGCCCAGGGGCCGATGACTATGATGGACATAGCGAACGACTGGTTTGTCAGGCTGTTCATTAAACCACGCGAGGTCGACTAACTGGCCATCATTGATCCGTTGGCGCAGGGCGTCACGACCTGAAATTTTAAACGTCTCAACGGCGGGATTAACACTCGCTAATGGGGTGCCTTGGTAATTTTGGGTAATCTGATAAGTATCATCAAATGAGTTGTAGTTTACAACGTAGAGCGGGGCCACGGTAATTAAATTTGGAACCTCCGCGTGACTCAAGATTTTTTCAATATAGGGATGATTCTTGCCTCTTTGCATTGTTCCGACTTGAACCCAATCGCCATTTTGAATTTCTAATTGTCTAGCTAGGATTTCATCGTAATAGTAATGTGGTGCTTTGTCATTATCTGGATCAATTAAATCAAACCCTTTTAATCGCCGTCTAACTTGCATCACGGTATGGTTCGGTTCATCTGGAGATGGTTTAGTTGATTGGGTGACCAGCTCAGTGGTTGTTTTTTCAGTCGTTGGCTCCTCAGTTGCTGATTTCTCAGTTGTCGGCGGCTCAGTATTTGTTTTCTCAGTTGCTGGTTGCTCTGTGTTTGATGTCGCTTCATTTTTAACGGCCGGCGACGGTCTTGATTGTGTGGGTGCTTCTGAATGGGTATCTTCTGTGTTTTCTATACTTTTTGTCTGTGTCTCGGATGCGGCTAATTTTAAAATTTCTTGGATGGTCACAGCGCCGCTTGCTAAGCCATCGTCAGTCGGTTGAATCATGGCCAGTGTTTTTTCAATGGCCATCCGATAATCACGATATTTCTGCATATATTATCCTCCTCGATTTAAAATTTAGTTTGGTACGCTCTATTATTACTGAAATAACGCTACTTTACCAGTGTCGTCAAAAATCACCCTTCCAACACCGCCAAAAACACCTGGCCCATCAGTGCCGCATCATCCGCCACTGAAGCGCGCATATAAGCGGCTTGTTGTTCCTGAGTATAATTGATCTCGAAGCCATGTTGCCGCGCTAAAACGGCCGTGAATAGCCGGGTCGTCCGCCCATTACCTTCGCGGAACGGATGAAACATGTTGATTTCAGTCACGAGACTGCCTAACGCCTGGGCGATTTTTTCACGGTCGGCGGGCAATTGTGCATAATCGTCGAGTTGGCGCTGAATATCTAATTCGGCATTACCGAACAGGGCGACGGGATGAAAGAACGTGACGACTCCGTTCGCCGTTTTGTTGAAATCAACTTCGCGATAGTGGCCGGCCCAATCGTAAATTTGATCCAGTAAATAAGCATTGATTAGCTTCATTTCTTCAATCTTACGTCCGGTCAACTGCTGACCATTGGGCAACCTGTATTGATTTTGAATCAAGGCTTGTTGCTGTTGCGTGCTTATCTTGTACTCGATTTTCTGTAACGTTGCCGCGTTGGTTATTCCTAACAAATTACGCAATGTGCCATTTGGTTGAAGGTAGTCCGCCCAGACTTTTCTCATTCAGCTTTACGGTCGGCGGAGGCTTGAATTGTTGCTAGCATCTCCTGTGCACTGATTGGCCCTTCCTCATAAAAACGACTCGCATCCTCAATATCTCGCTTCGTTGGTTCAAAGCCCTCATACATATTACTGATAATGGCATTCAGAGTTGCCCGATACTCCTTGCGGTTCCGAAATGGCACGTCCATAATCGTCATTTTTTGGTCATCGTGTTCTAGATACATAATTTGATCGTCCTCCTTGAATTGTGTCAATGCAGGAAAAACTGCATCATCCGCTGCCAAAATTTGAATCAAGCGCACCGCGGCGCCACTTGGTTGATAGTCTGCTTGTTCCCAGTGTTGCACCGTTCGAACTGATGTGTTGAGTAGCTTCGCCAATTGGGCTTGACTAATTCGGTAATGTTGCCGAATTTGTTTGAGCGTTGCCGCTGTCGATTTCATTTCCATCACCTCACCGCTATTATACCCTTCAAGGGTAGAGCTGTCCTATTTACGAACTTGCGCCACCCAACACACCACTCATAACAAGCAAGCCATATTATTTAGATACGCAATTCATTGGCGCTGCCATTTTTTAAATCGAATAAAATCTAGTTCATTGTCGATGTCTAACGATTGGCACAAAAATCCACTAAAGATTAGTGACTTTGTGGCCATTTCAATGATTCATTTCGTCAACTTGCCTTGAGACGTTTTTTTCCATCAGAATAAATTCATATTCCGAATTATTAGAAGCAACCATCTCAGTACCAACTTTCACATAACCGGCCTTAATATAGACTTTGATGGCTCGTTCATTGAACGCCACCACTGATAAAACTAATGTTTGATACTTCTGATGTTGTAAAACAAAATGTTCAATCAACTTCAGAAACGATAACCCGAGCCCCTGACCAGTTAGATTAGGTTTAAGCCCCAACCCGATTTCTGCCTTTCGTGCTGATAACGGCTCAATACAAAAGTAGCCGGTCAACTCATCATCATCGACAACCTGAAAATAGCGGCCTCCTCTTAAGCCTGGCGAGATAATTTCTTCAAAATCCTCGGGGTCTTCGGTCATATCATAAAATGAATAGACGCTCTCATAATGCCAATCATTAGCGATTACTTCTGCATTATGCTGAGAAAGCGTCTCAATCTTCATATTTTTGAACTGTTCCATTCATCATCACCTCATTGAAATTGTGCCCTTCAAAAGTAGCACTGTTCGACTTACAAGTTTTCTCTCCTGAACACATCAACCATCGTAAACAGGGCCTTCTTAATTTATAGATACGCAATTCATCCGCGCTAACCATTTTTTTAATCGAATAACATTAATCTCATTTTCCAAACTGCAAATTGCAACATTTAAAGGCCGAGGTCTTGCACCGTTTCTTGCCAACTCATCGTTCTAAAATGATTCTTCTTCCATTCCTGATCAGCAGCCTGTCCCTCATCCCAATCCGCCAACTGCTTGCTTGATAAAATCGGATTTACTGATATGATGCGCTGTCTTATACGCACTCAATAACGTCTCAGCGGCTTCATCAAAATGACTGGTAATATCCTGTGTCATCGTCAATCAGTCCGTCTTTTTCGTTTAGCAGTTCAACATTTACCCACCAGCCAATTCTAATTATTCACTGAATTTCTTACTTGGTTAGCGTCATTATACCAGTCCTTGTCCCCTAATACTGCGTACCGGACTTTAACGTTAACATTATTTATATTAACGTTCCTTGAACGAATTAACAGTCTGCCACCAATTCAAGTCAGTCGCTACTGCCAACGAGTAAAAATGAAATTAGTACACCCGAAAGTATCACCAAAGTAAGCGCCCATTACTACGGCACCTGCTATTCGGAATAATAAAATTGATAACTACGAAAATTTAGTATACGATATTACCGTATTCAATAATGGTTTAGCGTTACCCCGTTTGATCAATAGTCAATCAATTCGTGGGATTGGAAGTCCGTATCAAATGCGCCCATCCAAAGTTTTTTATCTGACAATCTATTTTTAGCCGGAATGTTAATGTTTACTTGTAACAGTACAGCAGTGAAGTCGAACTAACATTAGCTAAAGCGAGCGGTATAAAAATTAACGAACGTTTGTGAGATTGCAAATTTTACTTGAAATACAATTTTGGAGGCAACCATGAATTTTCTTCCGATAACTAACTATGATTCTTCACCTAAAGCGATTATTAATCCCTTTAGAGATGAAGGTTATCAATTTCCAGATAAGATGTTACTGGCATTCGTAACGCCAGAAGTGATGCGTAAGTTTAGTCAAGAATACAACGCTGAAGCGTTAGCAACTTTTCCGATGTTTTCGGGTGCCATTCAGGTCTTTCAAATTAATTGGCATGGTGAAACGATGGGGGTCTGTCGTTCGGTTTTGGGTGCACCAGCCGCTGCACAGATTATGGAATTCCTAATTGCTTATGGTGCCAAACAAATTATTGCGGTAGGCTCTTGCGGTGTTCTGCGAGAAATTCCAGAGAATTCTTTTTTAATTGTTACGGAAGCTTTGCGTGATGAGGGGACGTCCTATCATTACTTGCCAGCAGCGCCAAGTATTCAGCTTGATTCGGACATAATTGCATCTGTTCAGGCGTCACTACGCAAGAATTCAGTTGCAGCAAAAACCGTCAAGACTTGGACAACCGACGCTTTCTTTCGTGAGACACCTGCATTGGCTGATCAGTATGTGGCACAGGGATTTGAAGTCGTGGAGATGGAATGCTCAGCACTAGCCGCAATTGCTCGTTTTCGCAGGATAAAGTTTGGCCAGATTCTTTTCACGGCTGACTTTTTAGCTAATCCCAAAGCATGGGTGGCACGGAATAGAGGACGAGGTGCGCATACAATGGCATTAATCAATGCGCTGAACTGTTTGATTGACCTTTAGCATTTCACAACCAGAAAGGAAAAATCATGAGCGAAAAATTAACTGATCTACAAAAAAGCATCCAACAAGCAACTGCAGCGCTAAATGGTGATTATTCAAACGTCACGGTCCACGAATCATCGCTGCAACCAGTACCTCACTATTCGGCACAAGATATCAAAACGATTCGTTCCGAGCTCGGCATCACACAGCGCGTTCTGGCTGTAATTTTGGCGGTCTCCCCGCGCACGGTTGAAGCTTGGGAAGCTGGCAAATCTCAGCCAAATGGCAGCGCCTGCCGGTTACTACAATTAATTCAGCAGCATCCTAACTTGATTGAAGAAATTTTCACGACTAAGTGATTAAAACTAAAACATCCTGAGCCGCTCTGCAATCCGCAGTACAGCTCAGGATGTTTTTCGTTATTTCGTACTCTCCCGTTCCACCAGTGTCGTTCCCAGCTCGATTCGTTGGGCCGCTTGGTGGGCGTCTTGGAATCGGCTGACTAACAGGTCAACGGCGGTCTTGCCCATCAGTTCGGTCTCAACGTTGACCGAGCTGATTTCAGGGTATACGTATTCCGCCAACGAGGTGTTGTTGAAGCTAAACAGTTTGACGCGTCCAGGAACGGCAATTTTGGCTTGCTGCAAGGCTTTCAAGGCCCCCGCCGCCATTGGATCATTAGCCACGAAAAAAGCGTGTGGCAAACGCGGCCCTAGCGCGGCAATCGCCCGTTTCATCGTTACATAGCCAGACTGACTCGTGTAGTCGCCAGCCAAGACATACTCAGGATGATAGGCATGGCGGCGCTCTAACGCTTGCTTGAAGCTTTGTTGGCGCTGATTTGGAATCTCAACTTGTTGATCCGTCGACCACTCCTGACCATAGATCATGCCAATATCTTGAATCCCGCGCCGCCAAAAATAGTCGACGACCCGACTCGTGGCAAACGTGAAGTCCGTGACGACGCTACTGAAGCCTTGTGCAAACTGGTCATCGTCCACAAACACGAGTTGCGGGGTCAATTCACTCAACTGGCGCACTTGCGTCGGGCTAAACTTCCCCACCGCAATCACCGCGTCGATATCATCACCGACCTGATCCAATTTGTTTTGAAAAATACTCGTGGTGGTGAAACCGTAGACCTGGGCCTGATGCTCAATCCCTTTGCGAATCGCTAAGTAATACAGGTCATCGTGCTCCTGCGTCTTGGAATACCACTGGATCACTGCAATATTCTTACGCATCATCGTTTTCACGTCTCGCCGTTTGCGCTTGCTATAACGTAGCTCTGCGGCGATGGCAAACACCCGTTGGCGCGTCTGGTCGCTCACAGACAGCGTGCGATCATAATTCAACACTCGCGAGACCGTTGCCAGCGAGACATCCGCCCGGTTGGCAATATCTTTTAACGTGACGGCCATCGTCTCGCCTCCTTCTAATGACAAACGTGGGGTCGCGGGAGACTGGCACCACTGACCAATAATGATTGGCCAGTGGCAAAGCAACACCCCGTTGCCCCACGTTTTATTTGCTTAATTTACAATTTAGTCTTTGAGTGTCGCAATGAACCGGTCAAACGCTGCTTCGCCTTGATCATCCCACTTGAAGACGCCGGCATCTGCCAGCACGCGGGCAAAAACATTGCCGACTGCTTTGTCGATCACCGTGGTGACATTATCGGCAGTGATCGTGTTATCAGCCTTCAATTGGTCAGCCCATGCTTGATGCATTGGGACCATTTCGTTTGGCTGATCCAACAAATATTTGCCCACTTCAGCCAACTCCGTCTTGAGACGTGCTGGTAAAATAGCGCGGCCCATGACTTCGATCAAACCGATATTTTCCTTCTTGATATGTTGCACATCCTGATGTGGATGGAAGATACCATCAGGGAATTCAGCGGACGTCTGGTTATCGCGTAGCACGATATCTAAAACGTAATCGTCGCCAACTTTACGGGCGATTGGTGTCGTCGTGTGATGGCGAGTACCATCCGTATAGGCACGGACATCCACGCTTTCGTCTGAGTAGTTCATCCAAATGTCATGAATCTTGACAGCGGCATCCGTCAACGCCAAGACATCCGGACTTGATAACCGAATCGTTGACATTGGCCACTTAACGATGCCCGCTTTGACGCCGGCGATTCCTAAGTCGATTGACCGCGCGATTGGCGCCTTCATCATTGGAAAGTCGTGCCGACCCCCTTGATAGTGTTCGTGTGACAACATCGAACCACCAACGATCGGCAAGTCCGCATTACTGCCCACAAAGTAATGTGGAAATTGATGAACGATTTCGAGTAAGTTCGTAAACGTTTGCCGGTTGATGACCATTGGCCGGTGTTCTTGATCCAAGAAGATCGAATGTTCATTGAAATAGGCATAAGGGGAGTACTGGAAACCCCAAGTATCCCCGCCTAATGTCAACCGCACAATGCGGTGGTTACTCCGTGCTGGATAACCTAAACGACCCAAGTAGCCTTCGTTTTGCATACATAACTGACACAGTGGATAACCATCTTGTGGTTGATTCCGCGCGGCCGCAATCGCTTTGGGATCCTTTTCAGGCTTCGAGAGATTGATGGTGATTTCGAGGTCACCAAAGGCCGTTTTAGCTGGGAAGACCACGTTTTTGGCAATCGCCCGCGTCTTGATGTAGTCGTTGGCTTTGCTCAAATTAAAGAAGTAATCTGTCGCTGCTTTGGGACTGTCTTGATACTTGTCCCAGAAACGTTGGTTGAGGACTGATGGCAACGGTGTCACTAAGTCCATCAACTGGTCAGCCAAGATATCGCGATCCGACTGGGACGCTTCGATCTTGCCATTTTGGATCGCCGTTTCGACCAACGCATCCGTCAAACTCGTTAACTGGTCGTCCGCCGCAGCGACTGGTTCGCCTTCACCAACGAGTCCTAAGACCCGATTATGCACGTAAATGCGGTCCATCACGGTATATTGTGATGGTGAGGCAATCACAGCATCAACAAATTGATCTAAACTCGTCATTAGTTCTGGCCTCCCCGATCGTCATAGCCAGCTGGATGACTTTCTTTCCAAGTCCAAGCCGTCTTAATAATTTCCTTGACGTCATCATACTGTGGCTTCCAGCCCAAGACTTTCCGCGCTTTATCGCTAGCGGCGACCAAGGTACTTGGGTCACCCGCACGCCGCGGTGCCATGACGGCTGGAATTGACTTCCCAGTCACTTCGCGCGCAGCATCCAGCATTTGTTTGTTAGAAAAGCCAGTTGAAGAACCGAGGTTGAACGCATCACTGTCATGACCTTGTTTGAGATATTCGAGCGCCAAGATATGAGCGTCCGCTAAGTCGACCACGTGAACGTAATCGCGCACATTCGTCCCATCAGGCGTTGGATAATCATCGCCGAAGATCTGTAATTGGTCCCGTTCGCCTGCAGCGACTTGTAAAATAATCGGAACCAAGTGCGTTTCTGGGGCGTGGTCTTCACCGATACTGCCATCTGGCTTAGCGCCGGCCACGTTAAAGTAACGAAGCGCCACGAACTTGATGCCGTACGCTAAGTCAGACCAATGCATGATTTTTTCCATCGCCAACTTACTTTCACCATAAGGGTTAGTTGGCACTTGGGGATCAGATTCCTTGATCGGCACTTGTTTCGGCTCGCCGTACGTTGCCGCCGTTGAACTGAAGACGATCCGCTTAACGTCATGCTTAGCCATAACTTCCAACAACTTGACCATCCCGGCCGTGTTGTTGTCAAAATACTTGAGCGGATCCTTCATCGATTCTGGGACCACTGAGAATGCGGCGAAATGAATGACACCTTCAACGTTTTCTTGGTCAAATACGGTATTCATAAACGCCGTATCCCGCACATCACCTTCATAAAATCGAGCTTGATCGTTGACCGCTGCCCGGTGCCCAGTGACCAGGTTGTCCACAACCGCCACATCGTACCCTTTTGCAATCAACCGATCAACCGCGTGTGAACCGATGTAACCGGCACCACCTAAAACTAAAACTGCCATTCTAATTCCTCCTCAAATTCCTCAATGCATATAACTGATTTAAATCATGATGCTGTTAACGTTCATTTTTTGATGATTAACGTTAAGTCTCTGATTAACGTTCACTTTTTAGCGATTAACGCTCATTCTCGGATTAACGTTCACTTTTTGACGATCAACGTCATTTCCTGATTAACGTTCACTTTTCAGCGATTAACGCGCATCTTCTAAATTAACGTTAACTTTCTGACGATTAACGTCCCAATCGTCGCGATTAAAGTTCCTTAGGGCCGTCAGCGATTTCTGCGATGTAGAAGTCAGCGTCGTAGCCGATCGTGTCGCGGTAAACTTTACCGACGTTGGCTTTGAAATCATCGACCTTATCCTTGTCAACGATGGCAATGCCACAGCCACCAAAGCCGGCACCAGTCATCCGCGCACCTAATACGCCAGGTTGTTTCCAAGCCGTTTCAGCTAAGGTGTCCAATTCTTTCCCAGTTACTTCGTAGTCAAAGTGTAATGAAACGTGTGAAGCCGTAACTAATTCACCAAAGGTCGTCAAATCATCATCAGCTAACGCCTTGGTTGCGCGAATCGCACGTTGGTTTTCGAAGACCGCGTGACGAGCGCGTTTGATCAAGGTTTCGTCATTGATGAGGTAAGCTGCTTCATCGAATTGGTCGTTGGTCAAATCGCCGAGAGACTTGATGTCCAACTTAGTTTGTAAGCGCCGCAGTGCTTCTTCACATTCTGAGCGACGTTCGTTGTACTTGGAATCTGCTAATTCACGGCGTTTGTTCGTGTTCATGATGACGATGACGTTGTTACCAAGCTTAACTGGCGCATAGGAATAGTCCATCGTGTTGGTATCTAGTAAAATTGCTTGATCTTTTTTACCCATTCCAACGGCAAATTGGTCCATGATCCCGGAGTTAACGCCCACGTAGTTGTTTTCACACTTTTGGCCAATCTTAACTAAGTCTAATTGGCTGATGTTGAGGTCAAAACCAGTGTTCAACATGATACCGGTCAATAATTCGATTGAAGCGGATGAAGACAGGCCGGCGCCATCTGGCATGTTACCGTGAACGTAGAAGTCGAACCCGTGATCGAATTTAACCCCGGTCTTGGCAATTTCATTCATCATCCCTTTAGGATAGTTCGTCCAACCAGCGGCTTTATCATAGGCTAAATCATTAACGTCGAAAGTGACGATGCCCGCATCTGGAATGTTTGCGGAATACATCCGAACCGTCGTATCCGTCCGTGGTGCGTAGACCCCGTATGTCCCAATCGTAATCGCACATGGGAAGACGTGACCGCCGTTGTAATCAGTATGTTCACCGATCAAGTTAATCCGACCAGGTGAGAAGAAGACCCGTTCTGGTGTGGTATCAAAGGCTTCGGTAAACTCCTGTTTTAAGTCGCTAGTTTTCATGAAAAATCCCTCCGTAAATAGTTTTACTAAAATTTTATTAACTTGACTATAATGCTTTTAGCAGTCGCTGTCAATGCCTTAACAATCCTTTTATAGCAAAAATGGTAACGTTTTACCTTTTTATCTGAATCTAGGCTTTATCTCCGATTTATTCCGATGTTATTGTCCCGTTACCATCAATTGATTTAGTTAAATTTTAACTAAAATATCGTGTACAAATACCCCACAATGTTTTATCATCATAGTTGTAAGCGTTTTTATTAACGATTTTGAAAGGAGCTTCCTCATGCAAGCTAATCTTCAATGGTTAGACGACCCGGAAGTGTTCCGGGTTAACCAATTACCTGCGCATAGTGACCATCACTATTATCACGACGCAGCTGAAATCAAAACTGGCAGTCGTTTCGTTAAGTCCTTAAATGGTGCTTGGCGCTTCAACTTTGCCAAGACACCGGCCGAACGCCCCGTTGACTTCTATCAACCGGACTTTGATGCGAGTGACTTCGACACGATTCAAGTCCCCGGCCACATCGAACTCGCCGGGTACGGTCAGATTCAATACATCAATACGCTCTATCCGTGGGAAGGTAAAATTTACCGGCGCCCACCATACACCCTGGATCAGGATCAGTTAACGCCTGGCCTATTCAGTGATGCTGACGACAACACTGTCGGCTCATACCTTAAAACATTCGATTTAGACGATACCTTCAAAGGGCAACGGGTCATCATTCAATTCCAAGGGGTTGAAGAAGCCCTATACGTTTGGTTGAATGGCCACTTTGTCGGTTACGCCGAAGACAGTTTTACACCATCTGAATTCGACTTAACGCCTGACATCCAAGACACCGACAACGTCTTGGCTGTTCGGGTCTACAAACGGAGCACGGCATCCTTTATCGAAGACCAAGATATGTTCCGCTTTTCCGGGATTTTCCGCGACGTCAATTTATTGGCTGAACCTGCCACTCACCTCAACGACTTGGATCTGCGTCCAACCGTCAACGATGATTTTGAAAGCGGTGTCTTGAATGTCACCACTAAGCTGACTGGCGATGCGGCCACTTTGGCACTCACCGTTAAGGATCAGGACGGTCAAGTTGTTGCAACGCAAACCCAAACGGGCAGTGACACCGTGAAATTTGACGCAATGGCTTTTGACCAAGTTCAGCTCTGGTCACCAGCTTCACCGTATCTCTATCAATTACTGATTGAAGTTTACGATGCTAATCACGAGCTTTTAGAAGTCGTTCCTTACAAGTTGGGCTTCCGGACCTTTGAACTCCGTGACGACAAGGTCATTTACGTCAACAATCAACGACTGGTCATCAACGGCGTCAACCGGCACGAATGGAATGCGCATACTGGTCGGGTGATTACGATGGCCGATATGAAGGCTGATATCCAGACGATGTTAGCGAATAACATCAACGCTGATCGGACTTGCCACTACCCAGACCAATTGCCATGGTATCAACTCTGTGATGAAGCTGGCATCTATTTAATGGCTGAAAACAACTTGGAATCACACGGTTCTTGGCAAAAGATGGGCGCAATCGAACCGTCCTACAACGTCCCTGGCGACAATCCACACTGGCTTGAAGCCGTGGTAGACCGGGCCCGTTCGAATTACGAATGGTTCAAGAATCACCCATCCATCATTTTCTGGTCACTCGGTAACGAATCATTCGCTGGCGAAGACATTGCCGCAATGCAGGTCTTCTACAAGCAACACGACGATTCACGACTCGTTCATTACGAAGGTGTGGTGCACACGCCTGAACTAAAAGACCGGATTTCAGATGTCGAAAGTCGGATGTACGAAAAGCCTGACGAGATCGCCGCTTATTTGGACGACAATCCGGCCAAGCCATTCCTCGATTGCGAATATATGCATGATATGGGGAATTCACTTGGTGGCATGAAGTCTTACAACGATTTGATTGATAAATACCCAATGTATCAAGGTGGCTTTATCTGGGACTTTATCGACCAAGCCCTGTTCGTTCATGATCCAGTCACTGACCAAGACGTCCTTCGTTACGGTGGCGACTTCGATGAACGCCATTCTGACTATGAATTTTCCGGTGACGGCTTAATGTTTGCCGACCGGACGCCAAAACCAGCAATGCAAGAGGTGAAATATTACTATGGCTTACACAAATAATCAGTTACACGTTATTTACGGTGATGGTAGCTTAGGCCTGGCCGGCGATAACTTCCACTACCTATTCAGCTACGAGCGCGGTGGTCTCGAATCACTACTCGTCAACGGCAAGGAATGGCTTTATCGGACGCCGACACCAGTCTTCTGGCGCGCCACCACCGACAATGATCACGGGAGCGGTTTTTCGACTAAATCAGCGCAGTGGTACGCGGCTGATAAATTCTCAACCTGCCAAGACATTCAATTGACGGTTGATGATCAAGCCATCACGCCACTACCGATCGCACCGCTCAACAATCGCTACACCGACCATGAAACGGCCACGAAAGTCTCCTTGGCTTATCAATTCGTAACGACGACCGTTCCTAGCACGACGGTCACAGTCACCTACACCGTAACTGCCGATGGTCAAATCAACGTGGCGACGCACTATGCTGGCAAAGCTGGCTTACCGGAGTTACCAGCATTCGGTTTACGGTTCATCATGCCAACGACCGCAAACGGCTTCGATTACACCGGACTATCAGGCGAAACTTATCCTGACCGTTTAGCCGGCGCTAGTCATGGCCAGTTCCACGTGGACAGTCTACCCGTCACCCCTTATCTGGTGCCACAAGAATGCGGCATGCACATGCAGACGGAACAAGTCACGGTAACACGGTCAACAACGCAAAACAACGCTGACCATAGTAGCGAACCCTTCAGCCTGACGTTCAGTCAAGTTGACGCGCCCTTCGCTTTCAGTTGCTTGCCTTACACCGCCGCAGAACTGGAAAACGCCACTCATATGGAAGAATTACCGTTAGCTCGACGGACCGTCCTCTCCATTTTCGGTGCCGTTCGTGGTGTCGGTGGGATCGACAGTTGGGGAACCGACGTCGAATCCCAGTACCATATTCCAGCTGATCAGGATATCGATTTCAGCTTCAATATCCATTTTTAAAATCGGCTGATGATACCGCATGTGATGGCTAGCTCGCCTAGCGATGACAACTAAATCAGGGTACTAAAATGGCAGTCATTTTCGATAATGGCTGCCATTTTTGTCTTATTTAGGATGAGCTAGCTTGAATGATCAGACAGCTAAAAATGGCCATTTACAGGGATTAACTGCCTGTAAATGACCATTTTATTTTGAAATTTTTTACTGACCTACCTCACGACCAACAAGCAGCCAGATTAGGAAGTATTCGTGAGGGAGTCCGTGCAAATACATCGTCGTGCGTCTAATCCTTTGCCCGGAAGTAGTAAATCTGAGCAGTGAAATCGCTGGTTTGGACCGGCGTCGTGTAGAGTCCTAGTTGCATGAGTTCATCCCCGCCATAAGCGCGCTGGCTATCTTCCTCAACGTAGGTCTGTTCAGGATCCAGTCCCGCCATCTTAGTAATATGGGGTTCTGGCTGAACTGCGCCTAAGATCACAAAGGTGAATAACAAGGCTTCGCGTTGATCGTGACTGACAAATTGCCAAGCCACGGTATTAGAGTCAAATGGACTCTCAAGACGATAGAACGTGCCGTATTGGATCAAGTCACGGTGTTGCTTGTAGAACGCCACTTGTTCCTTAACAGCAGCCTTATCCGCATCGCTCAACTGGGCCGCGTCTAACTCATAGCCCAACGTTCCGCTCATTGCGACCGCACTCCGCATCTTCATCGAGGTCGACCGACCTAATAATTCGTCAGGACTCGTCCCGACATGCGCCGTAATCGCAGAGATGGGGTAAACTAACGAAGTCCCGTATTGAATCTTCAAGCGTTCGATGGGGTCATTGTTATCTGATGGCCAGCTTTGTGGCATGTAGTACATCAGCCCGGCATCGAAACGCCCACCCCCACCGGAGCAACCTTCAAACAAGATTTGTGGATAGCGTTTCGTCAAACGCTCCATCAAGTCATAAACGCCCAGAATGAAGCGGTGACTGGTCTCGCCTTCGTGTTCAGAAGCGCTATGTGGCGAATAGACTTCCGTCAGATTCCGGTTCATGTCCCACTTGATATAATCGATCGGCACTTTATCCAGCACCGCGGTCATCTGTTCAAACAAGTTGTCAACGACTGCCGGTTGGCTAAAATCAAGCACATATTCGTTCCGTGACAAGGTCCGGCCACGATCAGGGACGCCTAAGACCCAGTCCGGATGTTGCCGATAGAGGGTCGAGTCCGCCGAAATATTTTCCGGTTCGAACCACAGACCAAAACGCATCCCCTTATCATGGGTCCGTTTGCTAATATCAGCTAAGCCCGCCGGTAATTTCTCCCGGTTGACGAACCAGTCGCCCAGTGAGCTGTTATCATCATTCCGATGGCCGAACCAACCATCATCCAGCACAAACATTTCGATTCCCAACGGTGCGGCCGCATCCAAAATGCTCTGAATCTTATCCGCATCGAAGTCAAAGTAGGTCGCTTCCCAGTTATTGATCAGGATTGGCCGTGGTTCGTGCTTGTAACGGCTCCGTGCGACCCGTCCCCGCAATAAGTCGTGATAGACTTGCGACATGCCGTTCAAGCCGGTCGTCGAATAAACCATCGCCACTTCTGGCGTCTGGAAACTGTCACCAGCCGCTAATTGCCAATCAAAGTTATATTCGTTGATGCCGACCGTCAGACGGGTCTGACCGATTGGGTCCCGTTCCAGACTGAATTGGTGGTTACCAGAATAAATCAATAAGGCTCCGAGTACGTTGCCCCGAAATTCGTTCGTATCTGGATCAGCGAGTGCCACAAACGGGTTCATATGATGAGAACTGGCACCCCGGCGGCTTTCAAACTGAGTGAGGCCGCGATGAAGCCGTTCACGACTCATTTGACGTTCACGCGCGTAACTACCAGGCAATGAGATGGCGTCCAGTGGCTGCGTTGGCAGGTCCATCTGCATTGAAGCAACTTTCTCCAAATCAACGGGTTGCTCACTATGATTGATGATACGGACACTGCGCGTGATGACGGGCCGATCACGATAGATGGTGTATGCCAGTTCCGCGGTCACCCCTAACGTCGCGTCATGCATCGTCACGATCAACGTTTGAGCTTCATCTTCCGCTTCGACGTACGTCTGTGGCAAGCCTTTCAAATCGGGTTTACCCGCTTCCAGCCGACAATCTTGGTACCGAAAGTCCACGGTCCGGGCCCCATTTGCGGCGCGAATAATCGCAGCTGGTTGGCGGTAATCACCGGTGTTATTGCCACCATATTCCTGTGGGAGATCATCCTTCGAATACGTCCGGTCCGTGGTGTTCGGTAAGTTACCTGAAAAGCCGCGGTCGATTCGTGGATACTGGCGTTCACCGTGATAACCACGGACCCGCGGGCCAAAGTACAAGTGAGCGAGGACCCCACCCGTTTCAACACCTAAGATATACGAAATCTGATCGTTATGCAGATGAAAGACCAGGTGCTGTTCGTCAATATTAATCAAAGTTTGCTGCAACGTCACTGCCATATCAAATACTTCCTTTCACGATTCCCTACGATTACTGAAAAAAAGAGCTATTAATGGCTCGCGTCATTAATAGCTCTTCTCATCAAGAAACTATGCTTGATCCGGTAAGCCGACATTCGATAACTGTAAAATATCTTCATCATCATGGATGGTGGTTCCTGAAGTCTTCAGGTACTTAAATTCAGGCATATCTTTATAGTTCGTAATAACGACCATCACGGTATCATCCAGGCCAGCTTTTTCAATTGCTGGTTGCCAGAATTCAATCAATTCTTGGCCTTGTGTGACATGATCACCCTTTTCGACGTACTGAACAAAGCCAGTCCCGCGCATCTTGACCGTACCAATCCCGATATGAATCAGCGTCAAAATACCGGTGTCAGAACGTAGCCCAATCGCATGCCGAGTTGGGAAGGTGGCAACAACTTCACCATCAAATGGGGCCAAAACGCGACCATCAGTTGGTTTGATTGCAAAGCCTTTACCCATGCTACCGTTGGCGAAGGTTTCGTCAGCGACTTCATCTAAACTGATCAGTTGACCAGCAACTGGATCTTGATAAACAGTCGTCTTAGTATCAGCTTCGGCTTCAACTTCAGCAGGTGTTTCATCAGTTTCCAAGTGAGTTGACCAAGTCTTTTCAAGTTCATCAACGATTTCAGCATGCATCTTTTCGTCCAATTTGACCTTCTTGAAGAAGATGAACGTCCCAATCAGGATCATGGCAGCTGGAACCCCAAACATCATTAATTTGAAGATGGCTTGTCCGTGAGCAGTCACGTCGCCGGCAGTTGCACCAGCAGTCATCCCGGCCCAAACGGCAGTTAAACCAACGACCCCGTTAGAAATCGCGCCACCTAATTTATCAAGCAATGGCCGAACGGATAACGTCAAAGATTCGTCACGGTGACCGAACTTCAATTGACCATATTCAACGGAATCACTCAAGACCATCAAAACAACTAAGAAAATCAATGGTTGTGGAATGTAGAACAGAACAGCGGCAGCCAAGATCATTGGTAATGATTGACCAGCAAAGGCAAACATGATCAATGAAATCATCATGATGACGATGGCTAAGAAGAACACTTTCCGCCGGCTAAATTTCTTAGCTAATGGCGGGAAGGCCAATACGGCAAAGATCCCGATAACGGCGTTCAAAGAGCCAAGCATCGTGAATTTCGATGCATCACCTAAAATGTAGGTGAAGTAGTAAAGTTCAAGTGAGTTAGTGATGGCGATCCCTGCCGTATAAATCCCATACATCAGTGATAACCACATTAATTGATCATTCCGTGCCAACACTTTGAAGACTTCTTTGAAAGTCGTCTTTTCAGTGTTCTTACGTAATTCAGAATCATTTTCCTTAGTTCCTAATGCAACGACTAAGGCAGAAATCAAGGCGATGGCGGCAATGATAATCCCAAAGGCCATCCAACCACGATTATCACCCTGACCACTGTTAGATTTAACAGAGAACATCAGAACGATTGGCATAACGATAACCCCAACAATGTTGGCACCAATGTTAGAACCAACCCGGGCGTATGTCGCCGTCTTTTCACGTTCGGCTGAGTCAAATGAGATCGCTGGGATCATTGACCAGAAACCCACGTCTTTAAATGAATAGAAGATATCCATCGTGATGTATAAAATTGCAAAAATAATTAAATATAAAATTGGGTTTGACGTGTTCAAGCCGCCTAAACTCGTGAATAATAGTGCTAGAACGACGGAACCGATAATCCCACCAACCACGATCCATGGCTTAAAGTGGCCCCAACGTGAATTAGTGTTATCGATGGCGTTCCCAATCAGTGGGTCAATTGCTAGTTCCACGAACCGCAAGCCCGCAATAATCATGGTGATCCATGCAATCATTTGTGTCCCTTGCGCCCCACTGCTCTTATCGAATAAGTGGGAGGTCACAAACATAATAAAGTATGTCGATAACGTTGCGTAGAAGGCATCATGCCCGAACGCCCCGAATGAATAAGCAAGTCGTGATGTTATCTTCCGACCTTTGCTCTGCTTTTGTTCTGCATCCATAATCTCGCCTC
Source organism: Lactiplantibacillus sp. 7.2.4 (assembly GCF_018991185.1). NCBI lineage: Bacteria > Bacillati > Bacillota > Bacilli > Lactobacillales > Lactobacillaceae > Lactiplantibacillus > Lactiplantibacillus sp. 7.2.4. Next base: position 2,683 of record NZ_JAGYGS010000054.1, on the reverse strand, counting down.
ACATCTTTCTTGAATAATTTACATGTTTAAATGTAATCGTTTTCAAGGACATTGTCAATGATTTTTAGTAAAATTTGCTTAATTGTTTTAGTAATCACCTGATAGTATCAATTTCAATGATCACCTGATACCAACCAAATCCCGTGAACCATTGGGGTTTCTATCATTCGCTCAACTAAATTTCGATAAGTGGCAACTAAATTTACCAAATCGGCATTAACATCTCGCTGCTAGACACGCATTACAACTTTAAACAACGTTTACTAGTAGCCAAACTGGCCCCGTACGCGCAAAAAAAGCGCCCCCGACGATTGAGGGCGCTCGTGATTTCACACAAGGAGTTAATTCTAGTTCAAACGTTCGTATTGGTAACGAATCGTATGGGTCACTGGTTGACCAGGACGTAAGACGATGTCGCCAAAATCAGGATGATTGATGGCGTCTGGCAAGGTCTGCGCTTCAGTTGCTAACGCGTTGTATTCATGCGCGTCTTGCTTGTCTGGATCGAATGGGTTCGCCGTGAAAATAATCAGACTATTCCGGTCAGAGTAAAGTTTCACTTGGCGTTTACCCGCAGTATCACCGACGATTGCGATTGGTTCCGTGGCACTCGGCGTTACTTCATAAGCATCATCGAATTCGATGCCACCATTTTCAGCTTTCAATTGGGCTAACGCCTTTTCGACTGGTTGAATTTGGTTAAAGTCATAGGCCGTGCCCTTAACTGCTAACTTCTTGCCCGTTGGGACCTTTTCATCATCGAATTCGAGATGAGCAGCACTGGTAATTTGAAGTTGTTGTTGTGCTAAGCTCGTCCGGTCATCAGTCGTATTCCAGTAAACGTGGTTCGTTGGGTTGAAGAGCGTTGCGGCGTCAGTATCACCCGTAAATGCAATCGAGACTTGGTCTTGATTATCTAAAGTAAACTTGATTTTAACGTCCATATTTCCCGGGTAATTATCGTCAGTTGACTTGATATGCTTGGATAATGTCACACTAACACTATCGTCGTCCTGACTAAACTCGCCGTCGAAATTCAAGGTATTAAAGCCATGGTTACCACCATGAAGCGAATGAGTCTGTTCATTCATATCGACATTATAATCTTGCCCGTCGATCTCGAACTTGGCGCCACCGATTCGACCAGCGACCCGGCCGATTGATTGGCAAAGGCAGAAGCCGCCCCGTTGATAATCGGCCATACTGTCGAGGCCCCAGATCAGGGGATGTTCGACGCCATCTTCATTGACCACAAATTCTTGCCAAGTCCCGCCATAACTCAAGACTGAGATCCGCGTCTGCTTGTCATTAACTAGCGTGTAACGCATGACATCTTGGCCATCGAGTTGATCAAATACTGTTTTTTTAGTTTCCAAAACATGCCACCTCCGTGTTATTTAAACCGCTTTCATTTAGTAGTATACCAGACTTTTCATCTGATGAGTAAAAGTTTTACTTAAAAAGACGTGAGCCGCCAATTCGGCTCACGTCTCGCTTCTGATTATTTGGTACTTGCACGTTCAACTAGATTGGTCCCTAATTCCACGCGTTGCGTCGTTGTTCGCCCATCTAACCGGCTCATTACCAGGCTCACGGCAGTTGCCCCCATAAGCTCAGTGTCCACGTTCACCGCACTCAGCTCAGGATAGACAAAGGTCGCTAACGACGTGTTATTAAAACTAAACAGTTTGACCCGTTCCGGGACCTGAATCCCACTGGCTTGCAGGGCCTTCAGTGCACCGGCCGCCATCGGGTCATTAGCGACAAAGAACGCGCCTGGCAATTGGTCACCCAGACTTCGAATCGCCTTTTGCATCATCTTAAAACCAGACTCACTGGTGTAGTCGCCCTTAAAGACAAACTTAGGATCAAAGGCGTGGCGGCGCTCCATCGCGGCCCGAAAGCCGAGCATTCGTCGGTCGACGACGGTCTGCTGATGGTCGGTCGTCATTTCTGAACCGTGAATAAAGCCAATGTGATGAAAGTTGCGTTGCCAGAAATAATCAACAACTTTTTCCGTTGCTAGCCGAAAATCGGTTATGACGCTGTCAAAGCCGGCGTCAAACTGGTCGTCATCAACGAAGACTAAGTTATCAGTCACCGCAGCGAGATCATCAACCTGAGCCGGACTGAATTTTCCGACTGCAATCACGGCATCCACGTCCGGGCCCAGTTCCTGCAAATTATTTTGGAAAATCCGGGTGACTTCGAACTGATTATCCTGACCGCGCCGTTCAATTCCCATCCGCACAGACATATAGTACAAATCGTCTTGTTCCTTAGATTCGGAATACCACTGAACGATCGCGAGTCGCTTACGTGCGGTCGTAATGGTATGCCGCTTGTTTTTAGAATATTGTAACGCTTCTGCGGCATCAAGGATGCGCTTCCGCGTGGTCTCACTGACTGACAGTGATTGATCCTTATTCAACACCCGCGATACCGTTGCCAACGATACCCCGGCTTTATTCGCAATATCTTTTAGCGTTGCCGCCATGGATTGGCCCCCTTAAATTTAAACAGATACTGACACTATCTAAAGTCGCTATCGCATGCTTTATTTCGTAATTAATTGTCATTTTAAAGTGTTTTGTCGATTTTAGCACGTATTTGAGATAACTATCATGTAAAACTTTATCATTAAATATGAAAATTAGCGAACTTATGCATTAATTTCTTTAGT